>NZ_JBSFLZ010000034.1:0-55945 GCF_053599315.1 Saccharopolyspora sp. NPDC000995 | reverse complement strand
GCTCCAGCGACACACCCTCGGCACCTGACACCCCAAGATCATCTCAGACCGCCCGCCGCCACGACGAACGACCCACCAAGACCTGAACAGTTACACATGAACATTAGACAGCATACTGCATGCAACTTCGATTGTGGCGAGTCGCGCCGGAACCGACCCCCGGCCCCGACGGGCGTTGGCGTACGGAGTGAGTGCCGATGAACTTCCCGGTGCGGGTGTGGATCGCGGCCCTGGTGGCGCTGGCCGCGCTCATCGTCGGCGACCTGGCGTTCGTGGGTCGCCGGCCGCACGCGGTCGGGGCTGGGAGGCGAGCCTGTGGGGCGTCGGCTACGTCGCCCTCGCGGGCCTCTTCGGTGTGCTCCTGCTCGTCTTCGCGGGTCCACCAGCGGCGCGGAGTTCTTCGCCGGTTACGTGACCGAGTACAGCCTCTCGATCGACAACCTCTTCGTGTTCGTCATCATCATGTCGCGGTTCGCGGTGCCGAAGGAGCACCAGCATCGCGTGCGGCAAACTGACCACCCGGGTCAGTGGGCGGCGGATGTTCACCCCGATGGTCGTGGTCGTCGCCGCGCTCGGGCTCGCCAACGTCATCTTCGCGCTAGACTCGATGCCCGCGATCTTCGGTCTCACCAAGGACAGCTTCATCATCTTCACCGCGAACGCCTTCGCGCTGATGGGGCCGCGCTCAGCTCTACTTCGTCATCGGCGGGCTGCTGGACCGCCTGGTGTAACTCAGCTACGGCTTGGCGGTGGTCCTCGGTTTCATTGGGCTGAAGCTGATCATCGAGGCCCTGCACGGCTCGCACATCTACGAGATCCGCTTCGCGGTACCTACCGGACATCGGCATCGCCGCGTCGCTGGGCTTCATCGTCCGCACCCTGGCGGTGACGACCGTGGCGAGCCTGCCCCGCTTTAGTTCGACCGCGAATAAACCCGAGGAGCCCGTGGAGGTGCGCGAGCCCGCGCACAGCGGCGACCACAGCGCATGACCTGGCGGGAGTGTGGCGGTGTTCAACCCCAACTCATGCTGGAGGCACGTTCCTCAGCGCGTCGGCCGCGATGACGCCCGCCATCCAGCGAGGAACCGAGTACTCCGGGTTGCCTCGTCGGCGCAGTCCGACCGTGCCCTGCGCGAGGTCGTCGGGACTTCCCTCATCACCCGAGCTTCGGCGTCCTGGGCGGTGCGCCAGCGGCGAGATCGGTGTCGTTGTGACCGCAGATGCCGCTGAGGCCTTTCGTTGCTGCGGCCACCAACAGCACTGACTGACCATGCATGCCGACCTGTGGGTCCGGCGGCGGACGCGGTAATCGAGCCCTCGGGAAACGCGTGAACTGGCGGAATAGCCGACCGAGTGGCGGCGTTCACTTCGTATGAGCAAGCGGGCGCCGCAGGACGCGCCGTCTCAGCTCGAACCGCGGACGGCGAGGGAATTGCTGGCAGAGGAGCGCGCCAGTGCGATGGCGCGCGTCGAGGCTCTGGAACGCCACCTCGCGTCCATCGGCGAAGTGTCGGCGTGGACCGGCACCGATGACGAGCACGACCCCGAGGGTGCGACGCTCGCCTACGAGCGGGCCCAGGCGCAGAGCCTGCTCGCGGACGTCCGGCGGGAGCTCGACGAGCTGGAACGGGCCACCGCGCGGCTGGACGAGGGTACCTACGGCATCTGTCAGCGTTGCGGGAAGCCCATCGCGCCGGAACGCTTGGAGGCGCTGCCCGCCGCGACGACCTGCATTGCTTGCGCAACCCGCCGCTGAACACCTCGTCAACCCAAGCTCGCGACGGCAGGACGGGCGAAGGTGCGGCGGTAGTCGCGTGGTGTGACGCCCACGATGCGGCGGAAGTGGTGCCGGAGCAGCGCAGCCGTGCTGAACCCGCAGTCACGCGCGACCTGGTCGATGCCCAGCTCCGTTTCTTCGAGGAGCCGCCGGGCGTGAAGCACGCGCTGCGTGACCAGCCACTGGTTCGGGGTCGTCCCGGTTTCGGCGACGAACCGCCGCGCGAAGGTGCGCTGCGACATCTGCGCCCGCCTGGCGAGGCTGGCGACGGTGTGCTCGCGGTCGAGCGTCTCCTGCAGCCAGCTCAGCAGCGGCTGCAGGCTGTCAGCGGAGCACTCGGGGACCGGCAGGTCGATGAACTGGCGCTGCCCGCCGTCGCGCTGTGGCGGCACGACCATCCGCCGGGCGATCTTCATCGCCGCACCGGAGCCGAGCTCGCGCCGCACAAGGTGCAGGCAGGCATCGATCCCGGCGGCGGTGCCCGCACTCGTCACCACGTTCCCGTCGTCCACGTAGAGCACGTCCGGGTCGAGGTGCGCGGCGGGAAACCGGCGCCGGAAATCGGCCGCCTGGAACCAGTGAGTCGTGCAGCGGCGACCGTCGAGGATCCCGGCAGAGCCGAGCACGAACGCGCCGGTGCACACCGAAAGCACTGTGGCCCCGTGGGCCTCGGCTTCCCGCAGCCCGGCGAGCACGCCCGGCGGGTAGACGTCCCGGATCCGGCACGCGGGCACAGCTACGACGTCGACCCCATCCAGCCCGTCGAGCCCGTGCTCGGGGGTGAGGCTCATCCCCACAGACGTGCCCAACGGCACCCCGGGGCGCTCACCGCACACCCAAAATTCGATCGGTGGCACGCCATCGGCGGTGCGGTCCAAGCCGAAGACCTCGCACAGCACACCGAGTTCGAACGGCGCGGCGCCGTCCAAGACGATCGCAGCCACTGAACGAAGCATGTCTCGATGATAGCTGGCAGGATTTTGCTGAACATCGGCGTCGCTGCCACTGTTGGCAGGAAATGGGTGCATCGCAAACTGAGTGCCATCAACCGGACGTTAATTCAGAGGTGAGCACGATGCGCACACCACTTCGGGACAACCCGACGCCGGACCGGTTCGCCGGGATCAGGCGGTATTTCGCGACCCAGAACCTGGTGTGGTCCCGCCACCTGGACACGCTCCAGCCGTGGGAGCAGGTCACCGAACTCCGCTGGGTCCGCAACCCGATCAGCCGCCGCTGGGAACTGCGAGGCGGAGTGCTTCCCGGCTCTTGAGGCCAGTCGGGCCTGGCGCCGGGCCAGCGGTCGACGCCCGGGTGGCGAGGGGCCCGCGAGCCTTTCGGGTGCTATTGCACCGAAAAGTGCTCGCGGGTCAGTAGCAAGGCGGAGCCGGCGGTTCTCATGCGTCGATGACCAAATCCTCCAATGGTTTGGAGCAGCAGAGGAGGATCTTCTGCTCGGCTCGGTCGCGGGGGCGGATGCCCCCGTTGTGCTGCATGTCGACGGAGCCCTTGAGCAGCGTCGCCTTGCAGGTGCCGCACATGCCTTGCCCGCAGGACGACGGCAGGCTAATGCCCGACAGTGCGGCGGCGTCGAGCACGGACGTGCCGGCGGCGCACTCGATGGTCAGCCCGCTGCGGGTGAGCTCCACCGAGAACGATTCGTCCACACTGGACACCGCGCGCACCGGCTGGGGCGGGGTGATCGTGAAGCTCTCCTGGTGATAGTGGTCCATGGGGAAACCGGCTTTGGCGAGCATCAGGCGCACGGCTTTCATGTAGCCCGCCGGGCCGCAGATGAACGCTTCGCGGTCGAGGAAGTCCGGGGCGATCTGCCGCAGCACGTCGGTGGTCAGGCGCCCGCGATGCCCGTCCCACCGCTCGGTCGGCCCGTCAGCCTCGCAGATGTGGCTGACCCGGATCCGCTCCGAGGTTGCCGCCATGAGTGCCAACTCCTGCCGGAAGACGATGTCGTCCGGGGTGCGGGCGCTGTGCACGAAGACCACGTCGGCTGGGGACGCCAGGTCGTGCAGCGTCCTGGTCATCGACATGAGAGGGGTCACGCCGCTGCCGGCGGAGAGGAAGAGGTACTTGTCCGCCGGGTGGCGGACCATCGAGAACTCGCCGAGCGGTCCCTGCGCCCGGAGCACCGCACCGGGTGCCAGGTGGTCGTGCAGCCAATTCGAGACGGGCCCGCCGGGAACCCGCTTCACGGTGATTGCCACGAGGTGCGGACGTGTCGGTGGTGAGGAGATCGTGTAGCACCGCTCGATCTCCTGCCCGTCGATCTCGACCGTGACGACGAGGTGCTGCCCCGGGTCGTGGCGGAACAGCCGGGGCTCGACGGGTTCGAGGACGAACGTTGCGACGTCGCTGGTGATCTGCTGGACCTGCTTGCAGAGCAGCTGCTGATCCGCCGCGCCGTCCCAGTCGCGGCGGCCGACCAGGGACCGGAAGGTTGGCGCGCCGTTCATCGCGTCAGGTGGGCTCGGAGGCGGGTGATGTACCAGTTGCAGAACGCCTCGACCTGGTACTCGGTGGGGGCGTACGGCCCGGGCTCGTACGCCGGGCTGCCGACCCCGCGCTGCGCTCGGGCGACGAGCTCCGCGTCCTGCTCGTTCGTGGCCGTCCAAACCGCGAGCAGCTCGTCCGGGTCGTAGGTTACGCCGGCTTCCGCGTCCGGGTGTACCAGCCAGGTGGTGCGCAGCAGCGTCCGGTCAGCGGCCAGCGGTAGCACCGCGAAGGTGATCGCGTGGTCGCTGACGAAGTGGAACCAGCAGTTAGGCTGCAGGTGCAGCGCCAGATGGCCGAGCCGGGGCGTCGGGAAATCGCCGAGTAGCGGTCGGGACGCGGCTTTGCCGTCCGCGGTGAAGGATTCACCGGCGAGGTTGAGCGCGTCGCGCTGGATCCGGAACCCGGTGGCGCGGGTGTCCAGTTCCTCGATCAACTCGTAAGGCAGCCCGAGGCGCTGGCAAGTCTGGCGCAGCTCGGCGTCCACCTGCAGGTAGCGCTCGTGCGCGGGGCGCAGTCGCGGCGGGAGGTTCTCCTCGGTGTAGCCGTAGGTCGGGAAGAAGGAGCGCAGCAGCTCGGGATGGCCGTCGCAGTGGTAGCACTCCCGGTTGTTCTCCATCACCAGCTTCCAGTTGCCCTCTTCGACGAGGTCGACCTGCGCCGCGACCTTGGCGCCGCGCAGCTGGTGTGGCAGCAGGTAGGGCTCGATTCGCGCGGCGACGTCGGGGAAGTCGCTCGGCGGCCGTTGCGCGAGGCAGACGAACACGAGCCCGGCGACGCTGCGGACGTGCACCCGTTTGAGGCCGAAGCAGCCGGGGTCGAAGCCCTGCGGCTGGGACGGCGCGTGCAGCAGCGTGCCGTCGGTGCCGTAGGTCCACTTGTGGTATCCGCAGACGATGTTCCCGACCGATCCGCGTTCCTGCTGCAGGATCCGTGCGCCGCGGTGCCGGCAGATGTTGTGGAACGACCGGAGGTTCTCGTCGTCGTCGCGCACGACGACGATCGAGTATTGCCCGAGCGCGATCGTGACGTAGTCGCCGGGTTCGGGGAGTTCGGCCTCGGTCGCCACGAAGATCCAGTGCTCGGCGAAGATCGCCGCGACGTCCAGGTCGAAGAACTCCGGGCTGGTGTAGAACGGCGCTTCCAGGCTGCGCCCGACCGTCCGGCGATCGACAAGTTCCGCCGGCGTTGCCGCGATGTCTGGGAGTGCAGTCACTTCTACTCCTCGCGAATTCCGTTCGGATTGAAGAGCGCGCGCTGCCGGAGACCGGCACACCGCAAGCGTGGGGCTCGCACGGCCGGCGGACAATCAAACGTTCATGCAGGAAATCGTGCAAACTGCTTTCATGATTGACAGTCGGCTCCGGATGCTGCAGCTCGTCGCCAAGCACGGCACCGTCACGGCCGCGGCCCAGGCGCTGCACTACACGCCTTCGGCCGTCTCATACCAGCTCCGCCAGCTGGCGGCCGAGCTCGGCGTGGAGCTGGTAGTGCCGCAGGGCCGCCGGATTCGGCTGACCTCGGCCGCCCGGGCGCTGCTGCGGCACGCCGAGCTGCTCTTCGCACAGTGGGAGCGCGCGCAAGCCGATCTGGCGGCACTCGCCGACGAGCCCGGCGGAACGGTCACGCTGTGCGGTTTCTCCACCGCTGCAACGCATCTGCTGCCACCTGCAGCCGCAGAACTGCGCGACAGCTTTCCGAACCTGCGCGTGCGGCTGATCGAAGCCGAGCCCGCCCGCTGCTTCGACCTGCTGCTCGCCGGCGATGCCGATCTCGCTCTCGTGATCGTCACCGCCGACACCCCACCGCTGTCGGACTCGCGCTTCGACCAGCTGCCGCTGCTCGACGACCCGCTCGACCTGGTCACGCCCGCGGGCCACCCGTTGGCGGCTCGCCCGGTGGTGACATTGGCCGACGCCGCGAACGAGTCGTGGATCGTGGGCCGCCCGGACAGCACCTACCACCACCTGGTGATCACCGCGTGCATGGCGGCGGGCTTCAGCCCGGACATCGCGCATTACGCGGACGAATGGGACACCGGCACTGCCATGGTCGCCCACGGTTTCGGCGTCATCCTGGTGCCCCGGCTGGCCCGGCTGCACCGCGAATGGCCGGTCGCGCGCATCCGCCTGCACGGGGAGCCCACCCCTGCCCGCCGGATCCTCGCCGTCACACGATCAGGTGGGCGGGCCAACCGCACGATCGCCCGCGTGCACGAGGCGATCACCAAGACCGCGGCCGGGATCTTGCCCGTCGCTCCGGCGGCGGAGGCGAACTCGCCGCTTTGACGGCGAGCTGGCTCGGTCCCGGGAGCTCATCGCTGTCCTCAGTGGACCCGCCAGGCCTGGCACCGGCACAGCATACCGACCGGGTGGTATGGACGGGCGTTCCGGTGAACGACCCGGATGCGGACCCGGGCTCGGAGCGACGTCTGATGCCGCAGGATGTTTCGAGCAACGACGAACGGATCGACGTCGGATCGCTGACCTCAGTTCGTCCTCTCCGGTGGCTCGCAGGGGCGCCCGGCGCTGCTGCTGCACGGCTTCGCGGAGACCGCGCGCAGCTGTGAGCTCGTCTCGGCTCGACTGGTCGAGGCCGGCGCACGATCGCGCCGAACCAGCGCGGCTACTCCTCCGGCGCCGGGCCCACGGCGACGACCAGTACTCCGTGCCACACCTCGTTGCCGACGCGGTGGGCGTCCTCGACGCGCTGAGATTGTCCTCAGTGGACGTCGTCGGTCACGACTGGAGCTCGGCGGTGGCGTGGCATCTCGCCGGTGCGCACCCGGATCGCGTGGCAACGATGACCGGCGTGTCCGTGCCGCACCCGGCGGCCTTCGGCTGGGCACTGGGCAACGATGCGGGCCAGCAGCGCCGCTCCGAGTACATCAAGCTCTTCCGTTAGGAGGGCAAGGCGGAGCGCATGCTGCTGGCCGATGGGTGAAGCGGCCGCGCGGCTTGTTCGGCGACGCGGTTCCCGCGGAGCTCGTGGACGAGCTCGTCCGAGTCCTCAGCGAGCCGGGCTTGAACTGGTCCGCGCGATGAGTCGCGACATCAACGAACTCGCGGCCGTCATGGTCCCGGCGACGTACGTGTGGAGCACCGGTGACGCGGTGCTGGGGCGAGCGGGTGCCGAGAGATACGGCGACCATGTGGCGGCGCCGTACCGATTCGTGCAACTCGACGGTGTCAGCCACTGGATCCTCGAGGAGTCCCGGACTCCCTCGCCGCGGCCGTCCTCCGGCCCCACGATCACTCGTAGGAGTTGAACGCAACATCGTCGGGCTTGGCCTTCTCGAGATTCCTTTCGAAGGCGCCATCCTTGATCCCCAGATTGGCCTTGCCGAAGTCGGCGCCGGTCAGCTTGTCCCGAATGCCAGACGGGAAGTTGTTCCAGCTGACCAGGTCCGGGTACTGCCACGTGCCGTAGTGGTTCTCCGGCTGCTCGTCGTGATTGGCCAGGCGGAAGCAGTGGGTGCTGACGCCGTCCTTGTGGTAGACGATCTTGGGGTGCGTTCCTTCCCAAGAGACCTCGGAACTGCGGTGCTTGTCGTAGTTCCCGTGCGCCGAGGTCGAAACGTACTGCGCCTCGCCCTGGTTCACCCACACCACGACGTGCTCGATGTCGTGCCGATGCCCGAAGGCGTCGTTCACGCCGTCGAGCGCCTGGTCCTTCTCGAAGTACAGGTCGTATAGGTAGGCGCACCAGCCGTTGTCGTTGCACTTGGCGTGGGAGTAGGAGTTGGTGTTGTCGAGGTCGGACTGGTCGTGGCAGTTCCCGTTGAGGGGGCCGGAGGGCGTCAACCCCTCGGCGATCGCCCCGGCGGGACCGACGGCCGGGGTGGGATAGCAGCCGTCGCCGTCGTAGTCGAAGGCCGGTTGCCACCTGCCGTCGGCCTCGTCGAAACTCGCGGGCAGCGCGGCCGGAGGTTCCGCCCATGCGGCCGGGGGAAGGCCGACGGCCAGCAGGGCGGCACCTGCGACCGTGCTCACGGCGAATGACAACTTTCCCGGTTTTCCCGGACGCGCGCTGTTCGGCGGTTGGGTTTGCTTCCTACGCGTTCTTCCATTCACCGCAATGCCCGTCACCGCAGAACCTCCTGATCGACGCCGGTCGACGCGTGATCGTAGTGAGGTTTCCGTCGCAGGTGTAGGGGAACTTCCGACTCGCCCCGCCGGGTTCACCGCACTTTCGCAGGTGCCGGGTTAGGTGAGCGGGCGGTGGAACAGGTCTGGGACGGGTTTCGGGTCGAACCAGGTCGACTTCGGCGGCATCGTCCGGCCCGAGTCCGAGGTCGCCATCACCTGGTCGACCGTCGGTGGGTGCGGGATCAGCCGGAGCGCGTTCTCTTTACTGCACCAGCAGGTTTCCACGGCGTGGTGCAGGTTTGGCGTCGCCTCGATCTGGTGGTCCACGAGGTCGTGCAGCTTCGGCAGGAGGTCTTGCTCGACGGCGAAGGCGTCGAGGACTCCTGCGGTGCGCAGTCGCAGCCGGTACCAGCGGTCGCCGAGACCGACTGCCACCACGCCAGATTCCGTCTCCGCCACCGGGAATTCCTCGATCCGCTCGGTCAGCGGGTGGTCGGCGAGACGATCCAGCACATCCCGGGTGGACGTGCCCGGCGTCAGCGCGAAACAGCGGTGGTATCCCAGGATGCGCATCTCGTCGCTGGGGAACAGCGCTGCGAGGGTGAAGGCGCTGGGGTGGTCCGGCCCGAGGTGGCCGTGCCGTGCGGCGTAGCGCTCGGCGGCCAGCATCCGGTGGTGGCCGTCGGCGATGTAGAGGTCGCCGATGCGGCCGATCTCATCACACAGCGCCCACGCGCGGGTCTCGTCGTGCCGGACCCAGACGGTGTGGGTGACGCCGCCGCCGGTCAGGCGCGCGGCGGGAACATCGGCGGTGATCTCGGCGATCCGGGCGTGCAGATGTTCTCTGTGGATCAGCATCACGGGCATCCGCTCCATCCCCGTGGCCTCGGTCTGCTCGTCGAGTTCGCGCACACGGGACGGTTGGGCGGCTTCGTGGCGGCGGATCCGGCCCCGCCGGTAGTCATCGATCGACACCTCAACCACGACCCCGGTCTGCCGGTGCCGATCGGTCTCTACCCGGTAAACCACGACCGCCGGTTCGGACAGCGCGCTCCCGTGCAACAGCACACGCGGCGGCCGTGCGGTGATCCCGGTGCGCTCCGATGCGCCCTGCCGGGCGGTGTTCATGAGCCGTCGCCGAGATGCGTTGCGGACTGCGGGGAACGCGACTCTTCGAGGTTCACGCAGTGCAGCACCGTGCCCGAGGCTAAAGCCTCCACCATTCGCACCACTTCCGCCGCGACTGCCTGTTGAGCCTGTTCGGTGGAGGCCCCGATGTGATGGGTGCCGTAGACGTTCGGGTGCTTGGCCAGCCTGGACTCGATGTGTCCCGTGCTCGTTGCGGGCTCGTCCGCGTAGACGTCGAGACCGGCGCGGATGTCCTTATTCTCCATGGCTTCGATGAGCGCGTCGTCGTCGATGAGATCCCCGCGCGAGGTGTTCAGGATGATCGTGCCCGGCTGCACCTCGGCGAGCAGGTCGGCGTCGATCAGGCGCCGGGTGTTGTCGGTCGCAGGCACGTGCAGCGAAAGGACGTCGCAGGTCCGCGCGAGGGTATGCAGGTCGTCGACGAAGCGCACGCCGATCGAGCTGGCGCGGTTCAGGGTCTCCTGCGGGCGCCCTGGTTTGGCCACGGCGTGCACCTCCATCCCGAATGCGGCCGCGCGTTCGGCGAACGCCAACCCGATCTGGCCCAGTCCGATGACGCCGACCCGGCGGCCGAGGATTCCTCGTGCGCGCGAATACCGCTTCTTGTCCCAGCGCCCCGCCCGCAGGTCTGCGACGTTGTCGCAGATGCTGCGATCCAACGCGAGCAACAGGGCGAAGGCGAGCTCGGCAACCGCGACCGCGTTGCGCCCGGGCACGTTGCACACGTGAATCCCGAGCCTGGACGCGGCCTCGCAGTCGATCGTGTTGGTGCCGGATCCCGCCCTGATGACCAGCCGCAGCGCGTCGGCGGCGTCGAGCGCAGAGGCGGGCACACGGGTGCTGCGGACCACCAGCGCCTCGCATCCGGTGAGTCGCTCGGCGAGCTGATCGGTCGTGGCGTCCGGCCGGTAATCGCAGTCGTGGCCCAGCTCGGTCAGCTCGGCCAGGTGAGCAGCGGGGAAGGCGTCGGCGAGCAATATCCTCATCGGCAACTCCCAACCAGCTGACATCCCGGAACTGTTGCTCAATGCGCACCATACTGCGCATGGCGCAATGGTGGCGGTTGGGCTGGAGTGCAGTCAACACCCGAGGGCGGGTGCCAGGTGTTCTTGTCTGGCACCCGCCCGTGTGCGCAGGCCGCTCTCGGCGACCATCCTGCCGGGTCGAACCGGTCGTGCGCGTTGGAGAAATCGCCGACGTCGCCAGGTGTCGTCGAAGGAGTAGCCGAACCTGGCCAGGTTGGAGGAACCCATCGGGTTGCGCAGGAACGAAAGCCCGATCCAGTTCGGGTCGAATGGCCGTACCGGATTCGATCATCGGCTAATTAGGTGTAAAAGGCTGAGAGTCAAAGCCCCGAAGTCTTCTGCGGCGCTCACCGCCCCGCCCCGGCAAGTCCGCGGGAAGCGGTGAAGCGGTCGTGCTGCCGCTCCGGGCAGTCCTCTTGCCGTCGACCGCTGCGCGGTATCAGGCAACCCCTCCCTTGTGAGTGGAGACCGCCCACCCGTCAGCCGACGCGGCGCAGGGTAATAGCTGCCCAAAAGACTCACGGCCCCGATCGTTGCGCAACGGTGCCGCCAACGCTGTTCGCTGCTGCGCGGGAACGCTCCCGGCGGAGGAACGACTCCACGATGATCAGGTTGATTATCCAGCCAAGCCACTGCCCGATCGGGATGGTCGCCTGGACCGCCGCCGGTACCGAACCTCCGTACATCGTGCCGATGAACGGGATCTGGGCGAGCAGCAGCAGCGGCACGACGACGCGCGAGGTCACCGCCAGGAAGGTCAGCGCGTAGTTGCGCAGCATCCAGGCCCGGTGAGCGGCAAAGTCCCGGCGCCGCGCCGCCCGGGCCGCCAGGGCACCTGTCACCAGCCAGCCGACGGCCGGGATGAGCAGGCCGACCCTGGTTAGGGCGTGCTCGGACATCAGCGCCACGGGGATGCCGGCCAAGCCCGCCGGCAGCATCCCCGCGAGCAGATAGGTCCGACCGATCGTTCGGTGCAGCCGGTGGCGAGCCCGCAGCGCTGGGAGGAACTGCAGCGGCCCGAGCACGAGGGCCACCGCAGCGGTGAAGATGTGCACGGCCAGCAAGATCCAGTGCAGTTCGTTGCGCACCTGGATCCGGCTGGCGTCCACGTCGAGCAACAAGTAGGGCATGACCAGGGCGGTCGCGGCGACGACCGCAGTGCCCAGCAGCAGCCAGCCCCGCCGTGCCCGCCCCGCCGATCTAGTCATGTTCAGCCTGCTTCCTGCGCCGATCGCGCGTCGAGGCAGCGATGAGCTCGGCCGCCGGAAACCACTTCCGGCGGCCATCGGGATCAGCCCAGCTCGTTGAGTCGCTCGCGGTACTCGTCGGAGCTGATCTCGCCCCGGGCGAAGCGCTCGGACAAGATCTCCTTCGCCCGCTCGACGCCGGAGCGCTGCCGCGGCCGGCCGCGAACCGCCAGCCAGATCGCGGTGGCGATCAGGGCGACGATCAATAGCAGGAAGAACAACCCGAAGATCCAACCCGGGCCGCTATGCGCTCCGTGCCAGCCGGGGCCCCACTGCGCCAAGAACTCGGTCAACATCACTGCCACCTCCGAAGCCGCATCCACTTGCTGCTCAAGCTTCGGTTCGGCGACCTCGGATGTCGTCGGTCGGCGAGCGGCAGTTGTTCTACCTCGCTCGACGTAGTGCGCATACGAAGGACTACGTGCGAATCATGCGCGAGGCCTTCGGCGACGTCGCCCGCGAACGTGCAATGGCTGCTGGGCAACAACTCCAAGCGGTCGATCGGCCCCGACAAGATCAACCAGCTGCGGCACGCCATCTTCCTGCGGGACGCGGACGGGGTGCGGGCCCACATGGAGCGCCAGCGCGGCCTGCTGCAGCCCAAGTTCGAGGCGGTGGCGCGGGTCCTGGAGGCGGAACTCGGCGGGACCGGGCTCGCCACCTGGACCTCGCCCAAGGGCGGGTACTTCGTGTCCCTGGAGGTGCAGGACCGGTGCGCCAAGGAGGTCGTGCGCCGTGCCAAGGAGGTCGGCATCGCGCTGACCCCGGCCGGCGCGACGCACCCGTACGGCGACGACCCGCGCGACGCCTTCATCCGCATCGGGCCGAGCTACCCGGGGCTGGAAGAGCTGGAGCGGGCGATCGAGGGGCTCACCGTCTGCGTCCGTCTCGTCGGCTACGAGAAGCAGGCCAGGTAGAACCCGTTTTTGCGCGGCGGTGCGGTTGAGCGGAGCTTGGCCGCACCTCCGTCGGTTCGCCTGCTTGCGCAACGCAATCGGGCTGCCGATCTTGTGGTTCGGTCGTTCGGCGGGGCAAACTCCTGCGTCATGGCGAAGTCGACGCGCATAGCGCTGCTTTCCGTTGTCGTAGCAGTCCTTTCCGTGCTGGGGTTCGTCGCGCCGTCCCAAGCGGCGCCGCCCGGCCGGATCGATGCCCGGCCCAGCACCGCCGAGTTGGCCCGGAAGTTGGGCGAACTCCAGAGGCTAAGCCACGGCGCGATCGAGGTCTCCGCAATCGGCAAGTCCAACCAGGGCCGGCCGGTGTGGAGCGCGCGGGTCGGCGACGGCCCGCTGCGCATCCTCTACGTCACCCAGCAGCACGGCGACGAGCCGCTCGGCACCCCGGCCGCACTGGAGTTCCTGCGCGAGGTCGGGGTCGGGCACAGCCGCTACCAGCGCTGGCTGCGGTCGCAGGTGACCGTTGACATCGTGGTGCGGGCCAACCCGGACGGCCACGAGCTGAACTGGCGGTACAACTACGCTCCAAACGCGGCTCCGGAGTACGGCGAGACGGGCAAGGGCTACGACATCAACCGCTACCACGACCCGGCGGTCGCGCCCGAGAACAACCCCGCCACCGAGGCGGGCCTGATCCAGCGCCACTACGCGGAGTTCCAGCCGCAGATCGTGGTCGACTACCACATGCAGGGCCGCTACGTCGACGATGGCGGACGCGAGATCACCGCATCGCTGATGTGGCCGACGAACCCGGGCGTTACGTCGAGCGACCTCGGGCTGGCCAAGCAGATCTCGGTGGTGGCGCAGCGGTCGATGACCGGTGGCGGGGCGAACGTTTCGCAGTACCCAGGCGGCGACTACCAGGGTATCGCCCGCAACGCCTACGGCCTGCGCGGCAGCGGCAGCGTGCTAATCGAGCTCAGCGACATGGGCCCGCAGCATGAGCAGGCGCAGATCGATTCGGCGCTGCGGTCCATGTCGGCCATCGCGCGGAGCGCGGCCGACGGTTCGCTCGGGGCGATCGACGCGGCCGAGGCGGACGCGATCCCGCCGCGCGGCGAGCCGATCCCGCAGGCTGCTACGGCCGGCACGGGTTCCGACTGGCACAAGCGACCATGATCAAAGTCAAGGAGCCACGACCGCGGCCTACACCAAGGCCTTCCATCAAAACCAGCTGGATCCTCCGAGGTGAGGGGCACCCTTTAGTGGTTTAGCCGGGCAGCCATAGCAACCCAAGGACTCACGGCCTTGGACCTGCGGAAACGGTGATCCCTGCGCTGTGGTCAGCGGGGCTGGTAGAGGGCGCTGCCCTTGACGTAGTCCGGGTAGGGGATCGTCCAGTCCGGAATGTCCCCGTCTGCCGTGGTCAGCGGGCGGTCGGAACCGACGATCTCCACCGGGTCGCCGATCTGCACGAAGTCGAAGTACCACTTTCCGTCAGTCGGCGACAGGTTCACGCATCCGTGCGAGACGTTGGCGACGCCTTGTTGGCCGACGGTCGCGGCGTTGACGTGCACGAATTCGCCGTTGTTCGAGATTCGCACCGCGTTGGGCAGGACCTCGTCGTAGTAGCCGGGTTGGCCCTTCTGCGGGCCTCCCCAGGTGTCCGAGCGCATCCGCGTCGAGATGTGCTTCTCGAAGGCGACGTGGGTGCCCGATTGGGTCGGGTAGACGCTCCTGCCGTAGGAAGCCGGGAACTGGCGGATCTGCTGTCCGTCCTGGAAGACGGTGAAGGTGTGGTCCTCGACGTTGCCGACCGCGCGCTGGTCCCGTCCGACGAGGAAGCTGCTCTCGTGGTCGGCGTTTCCCATGACGCCGCCGCCGGTGTCCACGCCGTAAAGCCGCGCGCGCACCCGGACGCTGGTTCCGGGTTGCCAGAAGTCCTTGGGGCGCCAGTTGACCTGTTCGTCGCTGATCCAGTGGAACGAGCCTTCGGTCGGCGTCGACGGCTCGACCGACAGCCGACGTTCGACGGCGGCCCGGTCGGTCACCGGCTTGCTGAAGTAGATCGACACAGGCATCGCGATCCCGACCGTGTCGCCGTCGGTGGGCCGGGTCCTCTCCACGGTGACGGTGTCCACGGGTGTTGCGGTGCGGAACGTCGAGTTCAGCGGGACCGAGGGCTTGCGGTCCACGTCCTCGGCCTGGGCCCGCACGTGGTAGGTCTTGCCGAACTCCAGCGGCATCGTCGTGCGCCACCTGCGGCCGCCGTCGCTCAGCGAACCGGGCACCGCCGTTCCCCCGTCGGTGGTAACCGCGACCGAGGTGAGCGTGCCCTCGTGCGCGCTGACGACCAGCGGCTCGCTGGGGGCGATCTGGCCGGCCCGATCCGGTACCGAAGCCGTCACGCTAGCCACGGACGGCTTGGGTTCCGAGCACGAGGTCAGCGCGCAAGCGAGCACGCTTCCGACGACAAGCCCCGCTGTTGTGACCCGCATCCCGGCTCCCGTCCCCGCAGCCATCCGACTCGACACCGACTCCACTGTCCGGGGCCGATGCGAATGTCTCAACACGATCATGCAGTCGGAAGGGGCTGGGAAGAGGTCCGTCACATGCCGGGAATGTGCCAGGTGAAGGGGCGTCGTCGCCGCCGTCGTACTTGGCTGCGACGATCTCCTCGCCTCCGCTGGCGGCTTCCGACTGGCAGGTCTCGTACTTGGCGCCGACCTCGTCGTAATCCGCGGGGATCGGTGGCGCTTGCACTTCGGCACCGCCCCGCTGATGAATATGCCCGTGGTGGTGCCGTCAGCCAAGAGCCCGGCGATCCTCGGACCGTTCTTGCCGCCCAGATCGGTGCCGCCGACTTCAAGCTGCGCCTGATGCAGTACGGCGTGGCGCCCTTGGCCTCTTCGCCGAACACCTGCTCGAAGCTCGCCTGGTTGCCGGGCTCGATCGCGGTCACGGTGAAGGCGATGCTGCCCTTGTCGATGCCGTCGTCGTAAGCGATGACTGCTCGGTCACCCCCACGGCCAGCTTGGTTCCGGGCGGGGACGTGAGCCCCGTGACGAACGGCGCGGCGCTGGTGGTTGGGGCCGGCAGGGGCGTCGACTTGGCGGTCGCGTCGCGGGGCGACCGCAGGCTGTGAGCGGGGCGTGGCGATCACCAGCAGGCCGATGTTGCGGAACGCACTTCGGACAGGAATGGATGGCGCGAAACCGCTATCGGTTCCGTCTTGTGCGAACCGCCACAACCGCCGTAGCTCGCGAGAGATCGTCCTGACCGACGCGGGTCCACATCGGTCAGGACGATCCACCAGGAGGATCGGGTCGGCAGGTGAAAGATCTAGCTGGGCTCAGCCGCGCAGTCCCAGACCCGCAGCCGCATACCGTCGGCGTCGTCACCGCCGGTGACCTCGAGATAGCCGCCGGAGCCGGGATTGCGCCACGTGCTGTCTGGCGGGGGTTCCCACTGCTGAGCCTTGGTGCCGTTGCACTCCCAAAGTCGCACGGCCCTGCCGAGGGCGGCTCGTCGTAGGACGGCGGCGCGTCCGCCGGGGAGCTTCCCCAGGTGGTGTCGGGCTCATCGCCGAGGGCGAAGTCCAGCGTGCCGCCCGTCGCGACGAAGTCCTCGCCGAGCCACGGTTTCGTGCTTTCGGCCCTGTTTGCTTTCAGGCCGTGCACGTACTTGGTGTTCTCGGTGGCACCTGGCGCGTTGATCGTGATCTTCGTGCCGTTGCCCCGGTCGATGACCACCGAGGGGAACAGCGGGCTGGCGAGCACCAACTCGGCCCGCCCCGGAGCCTGCGGGTACATGCCGATCGAGGCCCAGACCGCCCAGGACGACATCTGGCCGAGGTCGTCGTTGCCGACTTCGCCGTCCGGCGTCGATTTGAACAACTCCACGAGCGCGCGGCGGACGACGTCCTGTGTCTTGTGCGGTTGCCCGGTGTATGCATACGCCCACGGGGTGTTCAGCGTGGGCTCGTTGCCGAGATAGGCGGTGGGCTCGTCGGGACCTCCGTTGAGCTGGGTGAAGAAGGCGTCCAGCCGCGCGGTGACCTGCTCATCGCCGCCCATCAGGTCGAACAGCGCCCGGTGGTTGTAGGGGACCATCCAGGTGTACTGTGCGCCGTTGCCTTCGACGTACTCGTCGTGCTGCACGGGGTCGAACGATGGCCAGGAGCCGTCGGCGTTGCGCGGTTGGAGGTACTCGTTGCCGGGGTTGAAGAGGTTCTTCCAGTTCTGCGCGCGGGTCATGAACGTGTCGTGCACGTCCGCGGCTCCGATGCGGCCGGCCAGCTGCGCCACGGCGAAGTCCGCGCTGGTGTACTCAAGCGTGGTGGACGCCGATCCCCACACGCCGTTCACGCCCGGGGGCACGTAACCGAGCGAGTTGTACTGGTTGTAGCCCGCGCGTTCGCTGTGGTTCCCGGCGCCGTCGACCATCCTATCGAGCGCCCCGGCTGCGTCGAAGTCGGTCGCGCCGAAGGCGTAGGAGCTGGCGATGATGATCGGCAGCGGGTCTCCGACCATGACACCGGTGCCGCCGTTGGCCACCGTCCAGCGGTCGAAGTACCCGCCCTGAACGGACTGGTTGAGCGCGGACTGCGCGATGTCGGAGGCGATGTCGGGTGCGATCAGTGCGACGAGCGGGATCTGGGAGCGGTAGACGTCCCAGCCGGAGAAGTTGGCGTACTGGGTATGGCCTTCGGTCGGCGCGTGCACTTGCCCGTCGAACCCGGTGTACTGGCCGTTGATGTCGCTGAAGACGTTCGGGTGCAGCAGCGAGTGGTAGAGGCCGGTGTAGAGGCGGCGGCGGTCCTCATCGTTGCCACCGCCGACGTCGATGCGGCCGAGCATCCCGTTCCATGCGGCGCGGGTGCCGTCGCGGATCTCGTCGAAACTCTTCGCGGCCTGCTCGGCTTCCGCGTTCGTCTTGGCGTTCTCCGCGCTGACGAATGAGATTCCGACCCGGGCGACGACCGAGGAATCGGTGCTGGTGTCGAACTTCACAAACGCCTTCGCTCCTTCGCCCGCCTGGGGATGGGCGGCCGACGGGCTGGCGTGCTTGGTCGGCTGCGAGGCGATGCCCGCTGACGCGCCGGAGATCTGGGTGCGGTTGTGGTTGACCTCGCCGGACTCGACGACTCCGGTGCTGGTGAAATCGCGGTCGAAGCTGGCGTGGAAGTAGACCTTGTACCGGTTCCCCGCCCCGCAGAACCCGCCGCTCTCGCTGTACCCGCTGATGGCGTTGGTGCCGATGGTCAGCGAACCGGTCGCGTTGTTGAACGCCTTGGCCGCGTCGATCGACAGCGCGGCTTGCTGCCCCTGCGGGTAGGTGAAGCGGGCGATTCCGGAGCGTTGGGTGGCGGCCAATTGCGCTTTCAGGCCGTTGTCGAAGGTGACCCCGTAGGTTCCGGGTGCGGCGGATTCGTTGCTGTGGGAGAAGGTATAGTTATCCACCGGGCGATCGTCGAGGACGGGCATGAACGGGATGTTGCCGAAGTCGCCGCAGCCCGCGCCAGAAATGTGGGTGAGGCTGAAGCCGCGGATTCGGTTGTCGTCGTGGAAATATCCGCCGTGCTGGTAGGTTTCCGTGTCCGGGCTCCACTGCAACATTCCGAACGGAGCCACCGCGCCGGGGAAGGTGTTGCCCGCGCCGCCGCCATGGCCGAAGTCCGGCCCGCCCGGCTTGGTGCCGACGAACGGGTTGACGTACCGCGCCTCGCCGATCATCGCCGCGGTTCCGGTAGGTGCGGCTGCGGCAGCCGGCGGCAGGGCGGCCGCCACAACCGAAATTGCGAGCAGCTGGGTGAACTTGAATTTTCTCGTCGAACTCAGATGAATTCGCCTTCTCGATTCCTTCATCATTCTCCTCTTCGAGAGGGACCGGGGTATCACGCCGGCGCTGTGGCCACGCCGAGCACCGAGTCGGCCATGCCGTAGTACAGGAACCAGTGGTCCTGGAACCGGACCAGGCCCTCGCTGAACACGACGTGGTTGACCTGGCCGTTCTGCTCGTCGTCGGCGGTGGGGAAGATGAAGGGGCGTTCGAGGCGTGCGAGGGCCTTGGTCGGGTTCTGCGGGTCGATGAGCAGCTGCCCGCCGGAGTACTGCCCTTCCTGGTAGCCGCCGCTGCCGTCGGCCCGGCCGTTGTAGATCAGCAGCAGGCGGCCGTCGTCGGTCAGCAGCGGTGGCGGGCCGGGCTCGATGAGCGATTTCTCCCACGGGAACACCGGTGTGGCAACGGGATCGTCGTTGCCCGGCGTTTCCCAGTCGAGCAGATTCCTCGACCGCGCCCAGAAGATGTTCGACTCGCCGAAGTACATCCAGTACCAGCCCTGGATCGGCACCGGGGTGATCGCGCCGGCCTTGTTCCAGGGCCCCGGCCCGTGGCCGGGATCGGGCAGGTTCGGGAACAGCGGGGGATGTTTCGCCCAGTGCACCAGGTCGGTGGAGGTGGCCATGCAGAGCAGCGCCCGCCGGCCGTCGTAGGCGGTGTAGGTCAGGTAGTACGTGCCGTCGATCCGCGCAACTCGCGGATCCTCGCAGCCGCCCGGGATCTCCCAGGGCTCGGTGGGTATGAGCACAGGTTCGGGATGGCGGCGGAAGGTCACGCCGTCGTCGCTGAACGCCAGACCTATGCAAGATGTCTTCGCCGCGTTCTGCGCCCGGTAGAGCAGCGCGACCTGGTCCTCGACGACAATCGCGCAAGGGTTGTAGAGGTAGGCGGATTCCCATTCGTGGGCGGGATCCGGCCGCAGGATCGGATTCTGCGGGCTTTTCTCGAACGGCCCCAGCGGAAATGGCGCGGCGTTTGCCCGAGCGGCGATGGCTTCACCGGAAAACGTCGGAATCGCGGCTGCTCCGATCGCGGCACCTGCACCTGCCAGGAGCGCGCGCCGACGATTGATCGGGACGTCGTTTGGGCGTGGCAAGAGACCTCCCCGTTGACAACGTTGTCTACTCGCAGATCATTCCAACGTATCGAGCCACCCGGTCCCCGGCAATATCCGATCGGGTATGACAACGAGACAAGAATTGAGAATTGGTAGCCAGGACATGCACTTTCATCCTGTGCGGTGTCTAGTTAGTATGCATTTGCGCTTCTGCCCTTCGTGGAGATTCCCCCTTGCGGGGGTTTCCCTTGGCGCCCGTGCGACTCGGTCCGCCGGGTCCGCCGGGTCCGCGGGGATCCGGCGCGAGGCCAAGATGACTGCAATTCAACGCAGTTGGGAAGGTCGAACATGTCCGTGCGCAGCAAGCACCGTCGAGCACTGAGCGTCCTGTCCTGTGTTCTCCTCGGGTCTCTCGCGTCCCCGGCGTCCGCTGTGGCAAGCCGGAAGCGGGGAGATCTCCAACCGGCAGTGCGATGCGCGTGATCCGCAGTGCGCCGCGAAAAACCGCGTCCCGGTATCCGCCGCGCTGCACGATCCAGCTGCGCATAAGCGATGGGAGTGATGGGCCGGTCGAGGTGCAGAATGCGACGTACTTGCCGAGTTTCTGTCCTCGTGCGCGTGGTGCTCCGGGAGCACGACGATGTCCCGGATGTTGAGCATAGCGCGCATGGCTTGGGCCAATCGAACTTCGGAACATCGAGGAGGAACCACTTGGGAGCGCCTGCCATTTCGAAGGCAGGCGAATTTGGTAAGAACGCGAACGAGCCGGTGGACAGCGGGGATTCGGAGGTCGGCTTCGGGTGGGCTCAGGACGTGCCGCGGCCCATTGGGAACCGCGCGCTAGCCGGACTTGCCGATGTGGTGCCGGATGTTTGGCAGGCTTTGCTGCTGATCTTGTGCGGTTCGGGGCTGCAGTCTTGTCTTCGGGTTAACGTCTCAGGAATTGCCTTGCTCCTCGCACACGATCGTCTCTTGTGGACGGTCGCGGTCGGGTAGCCGTGTCCACAGCAAGGCGGTAGCTCCCGCCTGTGAAGACGAGAGCTACCGCGAACAGCAGGACTGCTTTGGGTTGGTTCTGGTTGCCGGAAGGGATAGGGCCTTCCGGGAGTTAGGGCTTGATCACCAGCGACGGCCCCAGTGGCCCCAGCCGCCCCAGCCCCAGCCGTGATGCCAACCCCAGCCCCAGCCCCAGCCGTGACCCCAGCCCCAGCCGTGACGGTTGCTGAAGATTGTGCTGATCTTCATTGTGGTCCCCCGTTAATCGATGGCGAAGCCCTGGTCGGCCGGCTTTCTTGGAATGCCGAGATGGCACGGGGCGGAGGCCTCGATCGGTTCCGCCCCTGATCCAGGCGTCGGCGTGTCGTAGGGTTCGCCGTGTTGTTTGAGACATCATCCACGGTAGGACTCGACGACAGCGCGCAAAACGGGTCTTTCGCCCCGAGTGCGTTTCGTAGTTACCGGTCACGTTGTGCAGTCGGTCGAATGTCGACAGCGGGTAAACCGATTTCGCGTCCTGTCCCAGCCAACGATCGTCCGGGTGCCGGAGCGCGCGGGTATGTATGCCGTGCCCCGCCGCGGAAAGCGGTCAGGACGTGCGGCTCACGGGCTGGCCAGTGAACCGGTGGCGAAACGGCGTCCGGCTGCGGGCACCGCTGGCCGGGCAGTGACCACGACCGGGCCGCCGCAGTTCCAGCATTCCGGTTCGTTGTCGGGCGCGGTTCGCCCCGCGACGTCGCAGCCAGGGCACATCCAGGCGGTCAGGATCACGTGACCGAGAGGGGCATGTTGGGGACGCATCGGCAGCCACCCATTTCTGATCGTGTCGGGTGCCGCCTGCGCGTTGTGACTGCTCCGACGGGGTGTTCACACTTGTGGGTGGAAATTATCGACAAGGTTCGTACTCAGAGTCAATGGTGCGCCGTGTCACGCGGAAGCCGACCACCCGGCGGACGGAGCTGCTTATCGGTGTGCCGTCCCCGCGCTTGACAGCGCACGGCACCCGGAGTCTCCTCGATTGTGGGCGCCGAGTTGCGTCGGTGACCCGCCGCCGTAGGCGGCCAAAGGGCGAGAAAGAGTTGGTCCCACGGGGAAGGGCCGGCCTAATCATGGCGACTTACGAGTACGACTGTCCTCGGTGCGGTCGCTTCGAGACGCATCAGCCGATCGGAACCGCATCGGATCCGCATGACTGCCCCGGATGCAGACGACCCGCCCGCAGGGTTTTCTCCGCGCCGCATCTCACCACCGTGCCCAGGCGGCTGGCTGCCGCGCTCGAGCGCGAGGAACGAAGCGGCGCGGAACCGGAGGTGGTCACCGAGGTGCCGCCGGGGCGTCCGCGGCCTGCGCCGCACCCGGTGCTGTCCCGGCTCCCTCGCCCCTGACTCCCGGCACCAGCGGAGGTGTCACCGGTGGCATATGTGGGATTGCTCTACGTCGGCGCCGTGCTGTTCCTCAACGGCGTCATGCTCTTGGGCAAGGCGGATCCGAAGGCGATCGCCGTGTTCAACCTCTTCGTCGGCGGGCTCCAGGTGATCACGCCGACGATTTTGATCGGCACGCACCTCGCGGACCCTGTCACCATCCTCAGCGCATCGGGCATCTACCTGTTCGGCTTCACCTACCTCTACGTCGGAATCGGGCTGCTCGGAGACTTGGACAGCAGCGGCGTCGGCTGGTTCTCGCTGTTCGTCGCGATCATGGCGCTCGGCTACTCGTACGCGAATTTCCACTTGCTCGGGGACAGCCCGTTCGGCGTGATCTGGTTGTACTGGTCATTTCTGTGGCTGCTGTTCTTCCTGCTGCTGGGCCTCAAGTTCGAACGGCTCACTCGATTCACCGGCTGGGTTGCCGCGATCGAAGGCTGGGTCACCGGCGCGATCCCGTCGTTTCTGATCCTTACCGGCCACTGGCAGAACCCGAACGTCATCGCGCTGGTTCTGCTGGTATTCGGCGTCGTCGTATTCGTCGCGCTGTGGTTGTTCACCACCGGCGTGTGGTCGGTCCGGGGCCTGCGGTCGGGCATCCGGACGATGTCCGCACCGCACAGGACGGCACATCAGTGAGGAGGATTTCCATGCCAGAAGTGATTTTCAGCGTCGACCAGTCGAAATCGATGCGGGAGCAAGCCGTGCCAGGGCACAACCGGTGGCACCCGGACGTCCCGGTGGCCGCCATGGTCCGTCCCGGCCAGGAGTTCCGCGTCGAATGCCGGGAGTGGACCGACGCGCAACTCGGCAACAACGACTCCGCCAACGACGTCCGGGACGTCAACCTGAACCTTACGCACATGCTCAGCGGCCCCATCGGTGTCGAAGGCGCCGAACCCGGTGACCTCCTGGTCGTCGACGTCCTGGAGTTGGGTCCGGTGCCGCAGGAGGTCGGCGAGGCCCCGGGGCAGGGCTGGGGTTATACCGGCGTGTTCGCGAAGGGCAACGGCGGCGGCTTCCTGACCGACTACTTCCCGGACGCCTACAAGGCGATCTGGGACTTCCACGGTCAGCAGTGCACTTCACGGCACTTGCCGGGGATCCGCTACACCGGCATCACCCACCCCGGCCTGATCGGTACGGCTCCGTCGGCCGATCTGCTGGGCAAGTGGAACCGGCGGGAGCAGGCGCTCATCGACACCGACCCGAACCGGGTGCCTCCACTCGCCCTGCCGCCGACCGAGCCTGGCGCGCTGGCCGGCCAGGCCGACGGCAGCGAGGCGCAGCGGATCGCCCGCGAAGGAGCCCGGACGGTTCCGGCCCGGGAGAACGGAGGCAATCAGGACATCAAGAACCTCACCCGCGGGTCGCGGATCTTCTTCCCGGTTTTCGTCGAGGGTGCGAAGCTGTCCATGGGCGACCTGCACTTCAGCCAGGGCGACGGTGAGATCACCTTCTGCGGTGCGATCGAGATGGGCGGCTTCATCGACCTGCACGTGGACCTGATCAAGGATGGCATGAACAAGTTCGGCATCACCACCAACCCGTTGTTCATGCCGGGCAACGTCGAGCCGCGGTACTCGGAGTTCCTGTCGTTCTCCGGGATTTCGGTGGACCACGACACGGACACGAACCTCTACATGGACGCGACCGTGGCCTACCGCCGCGCCTGCCTCAACGGCATCGAATACCTCAAGAAGTGGGGCTACACCGGCGAGCAGGCGTACCTGCTGCTCGGATCGGCACCCATCGAGGGGCGGATCAGCGGCATCGTCGACATCCCCAATGCCTGCTGCACCCTCTACGTTCCGGCGGCGATCTTCGATTTCGACGTCCGGCCGAACGCGACGGGACCCGTGCGCGAAGATCGCGGTCAGTGCGCCGTCACGTCCTGACCACCGGCAGCGGCCCCGCGGGGCCGCTGCCCCTTTGCGGTATGCCCGGAATGGGTGATTACTTGGGGGTGTGAGTTGCCTGGAGGAGAAGGCGGTGCTAACTCCGAGCCGGGGGCAACTGCGTCCTCGTGAGGCGGGGTGGGAAGGAAGCCCGAGGCGAAACTCTGCACCGATTCTGCTGGGCTTCTTGCGCATGAGCCGGGACGGACTCCCTTTAGTCCGCTGACCGGTTTCGAGATCGCGACTTCACGCGCAGGCGGACATCGCCCTCGAGGTGGTCGGCCTCACGTCCACATTGGATGCTTCGCTGGCGGCGACTCGCCGCGCACCGGTGGGGTTTCGCCAGCCGCGTGCACTTCCTTCCCCGGGCGGGCCACGACCGCCGATTTCGCGCGACACCGCGCATCTCCAGCGGCCCGATCAGGTGTGGAGGTGGGCGGGCTGGCCCGTCATCTGCTCGACGTCGTGCTCGGCGGTCTTGAGCAGTCGGCGGGCCAGGTCGAACAGGGCTCGCGCGGCGGCCAGCTCGTCGCCGATTTCCGGGACGCTCCGGTCTTCCGGGTTGCGCCGCGCCGATCCACGGCCGTGGATGTCTCCGGCGGCCGGCGCCTGCAGCCGCGCCTCGGCGTGCGTGTGGTCGACGTCCTCGTCGAAGTAGACGTCGACGATCCAGTGCTTCGTCGCAGCCATCGCCGATTCTCCGCGTTCGTCGGGGAGCCGTCGGCTCCGTTGGAAACCAAGCATCGCGGACTCGCGCCGCGGGGCGGCAGAGCCCATTGGCACCACCGAGGTGATTCTTCGCCATCGCACCGAACTGCCTCGCCGGTTCTTCCCAATCGGCGAGGACGTGCGTTCAGTGGTGGTTTCACCTTGAGATGCGGGTAACCCGGTGGCTTGCGGTATCCGACCCGAGGAGGCTGCGATGAACGAACGTGCATGGGAGCGCGCAGGAGCGGCGAGCGGTTTGGCGGCGGCGGTGTTGCTGCTGGCCAGCTTGTTCCTCAACCCGTCGGCACCGACCGGTGAAGAACCGGTCCTGACCTTCTTCTACGTGGCCGCGAACCGGGTGACTGTGTCGCTGGCGGCTCTGTTCGGGACGCTCGCGGCCGTGGTGTTCCTGTGGTTCGTCGGGCATCTGCGCCACCTGTTGCAGCGCGCCGAGGGCGGCACGGAGGCATTCTCGCCGGTGGTGTTCGCCGCGGGTGTCGTGCTGTCGACGGCGACGGTGCTGAGCATGCTCCCGGTGATCGCGCTGGCCTCGATGAGCCGGGATGTGACGACCGCGAGCCAGTCGTCGGTGTTCGTGCTCTCCGAGTTGCACCGGCTGTCGCTCGGTCCTATCGGTCTCCTGGTGGCGTTGTTCGCCGCGACGACCGGGGCCGCGATGGTGCGTCGCGAGTTGCTCGCGCCGTGGGTCGGGTGGTTCGGCTTCGTGGTGGCGCTGATCGGGCTGATCGCTGGGGTCACGGCCTTCTTCCTGACCGGGCCGTTCATCATGGTCGCCGCCATGGTGACCGGCGTGGTGTTCGCGGTGTGGATCGGTGATGCCGCGGTGTTGATGCTGTACCGGCCGGAGGTTGACCGCGTCCGAACCGTGGGAACGGCGTTCGCGCACTGATCACCGAAGTCGCGGAGCGGCTTGCGGGACGTCGAGCGTCGTTCGGGGTTCGGCGCGCAGCTCCTCCCGGTAGTGGCAGTTCGGACAACTGGGGGCTTCCCACACGGTGCCGCGCATCCCGTGCTTGCGCCGGTACATGTCCCGGTCGGCCTCGTGCAGGAGCGCCTGCGGCGGGGTGGCCGGATCGGTGGTCGTGGCCAGCCCAACGCTGGCCCGGATCCGCAGGCGGTAGTCGGGCGTTTCGCGATCGGTCCGCAGGCGCTGGGCGACGCGGTCCCGGAACTCCTTGGCTGCCCGGACGTCCGGATGCGTGCTGATGACGGCGAATTCGTCGCCGCCGATCCGGGCCACGGTGTCCCCTGGGCGAGCCGCGTTGAGCAGCTCGTCGGCGGTAGTGATGAGGAGCCGGTCGCCTGCGGCGTGCCCGTAGGTGTCGTTGACCGGCTTCAGCTCGTCGAGGTCCGCGACGAGCACGGCGACCACGCCGCCGTCCCGTTCCAGTTCTGCGAGGGCGTGCGCCAGGCGGTCGGCGAGCAGGGCCCGGTTGGCCAGTCCGGTCAGCGGGTCGTGCAGCGCGAGGTGGGCGAGGTGGGCGTCGGTGACGCAGCGTTCGCTGAGCTCCTCGCACTGGCTGACCAGGTACGCCGGGTGTTCGTCGGGACCGGTGACCACGCTGGTCCGGACCAGCACCCAGATCGGGTGGCCATCCTTGTGCCGGTAGCGCTTCTTCAGGCTCACGGTGGTCCGCTTGCCTTCGACCAGGTCTGCCAGCGCCACAGAACCGCTCTCCTGGTCCTGGGCGTAGGTGACGTCGGAGTAGCGCATCCCCAGCATCTCCTGCCTGCTGTACCCGAGCAGGTCGCACCACGCTTCGTTGACATCGGTCCAACGGCCGTCGAGGTCCAGCAGCGCCATCCCGATGGGGGCGTTGGCGAACACCCGGCACCAGAGGACGTTGGTTTCCGGACGGTCTGCGATCTCGTGGAACTGCGAAACCAGCAAACTCGGCTCGCCATCCGTATCGAGGATCGACGATGTGCTTTGGCGCATCCACAAGGTGGTCGCGTCGGACCGCATGAAGCGCCGATCTGCCACCGTTCCGCTGCCTCGAACGTCTCCGACCGTGAAGTCGGCGAGCGGGCGGTTGAGCAGGCTGTCCCGCCCGTACCCGAGCACCGAGCAGAGCGCGTCGTTGGCGTGCACGAACCGCCCGCACGGGTCGAGCAAGGCCATCGGGGACGCGGCACGATCCAGCAGCAGCTGCCACTGTGAGGACGAACTGGTCGACTCGCATTCGAAAGTTCGCATCATGCCCCCGTGGAGAGGTTCTGCCGACGTCCGGCCGTGGCACGGGAATTGTCAACCGGTGCTCGCCGCGTGGTGTCCGCGAAGTCGGTGGCATACGCTGCCGGAAACGCACGCGCAACCCCGTCAAAGCTTGCTGCGCGGCTCGAAGTGGTCTTCGCCGATGGGGGGCGAACGTGTCGCGAACTGCGGTGGGAAACATTCCCGTTGACACGACCAGCTTCGTCGGGCGCAGTCGTGAACTGTCCGAAGCAAAGTCGATGCTGACCCGCTCGCGGCTCGTGACGCTCATCGGCGTAGGTGGTGTCGGCAAGACGAGGCTGGCCCTCCGGGTCGCCGCCAGCCTGCCCCGGGCCTTCCCGGACGGGGTGTGGCTGGTCGACCTCACGAAGATGTCGGGCCCGCAGCTGCTGGCCCGGACCGTGGCCGAGGCGGTGGAGATCCGCGATTCCTCGCGGCGCAATCCGCTCGTCGTGCTCGCCGAGCATTTCCGGGACAGGCGTGCGCTGCTGGTGCTGGACAATTGCGAATCCATGTCCCAGGAGTGCGCTGGGATGGCGAACGCACTGCTCAGGGAGGCACCGAAGCTGCGCATCCTCGCGACGAGCCGGCAGCGGCTGAACATCGCGGGGGAGGCGCTCATGGACGTCCCTCCGTTGTCCGAAGGCGTCGCGCTGTTCGTCGAGCGGGCCAAGGCGGTCCGGGCCGATTTCCGGCTCGACGACCGGAACCGCGCGGCGGTGGAGGGCATCTGCCGTCGCTTGGATGGTCTTCCGCTCGCCATCGAACTGGCCGCCGCCCGGACGCGCACCCTCTCGCCCGAGGAGATCCTCGCGCGACTCGACGACCCGTACCACCTGCTCGACGTCGCGTCCGCAGGCGGGGAACCCCGGCACCAAACCCTGCGGGCGCTGATCGACTGGAGCCACGAGCTGTGCACACCCGCGGAGCGCCAGGTGTGGGTCCGGACGTCGGTGTTCGCCGGCACCTTCGACCTGGAGGCGGCACAAGCCGTTTGCCGGGACGAAGACCTGCCTGCCGAGGACGTGGTGGACGCTGTCGCCGGTCTGATCGACAAGTCCATCGTGCGCCGGGAACTGCACGGGAACATCTCCAGGTACCGGCAGATCGATACCATCCGCGCGTACGGGCGGGAGCGGTTGGCCGACAGCGGTGCGGAGCCGGCAATCGCGCTGCGCCACCGGCAGTACTACCAGCGCGTCGGGGCGCGTACCGCAGTGGAGAGGTTCGGTCCGAACCAGGTGGAGTGGTTCGCTCGACTGCGGCTCGACCACGCCGACCTCCGCGCCGCGCTGGAACGGTGCGCCGCGGATCCCGGCGCGGTGTCGGACGGCCTGCGCCTCGCAGCGGACTTGATGTACCACTGGGTCGGCAGCTACTACCTCAACGAGGGGCGCGGCTGGTTGGACGAGTTCCTCGCGCTGGTCACCGAGCCCACCATGGCCAGGGTCGATGCCCTGTGGGTGAACGGCTGGCTGGCGCTGATCCAATCCGACCTCACCACGGCGAGATCGATGCTCGCGGAAGCCCGGACGCTGGCGATCCGAATCGGCGCCGAGCCCGCACTCGGATACATAGCCCTCTACACCGGTATGGTGGCCAGTTTGTCCGACGACGCCGCGACGGCGCTGGAGCGCTACGACGAGGCGTTGCGCCGCCATCGCGCCAGCGGCAACCAGCACGGCATTGCCACGGCACTGATCCGCACCGCCATGGTCCGTTCCCGGCTGGGCGAATCCAACCAAGCCGGTGCGCTCGCGGAGGAATGCATCGCGGTGTGCGACGCGGCCGGCGACATCTGGCACAAGTCCTACGCGCTGACCGCGTTGGGCATCGAGATGTGGCGGCAGGGCGACGCCGAGCGGGCCGCTGAGCTGGAAGGGGAGAGCCTCCGCCTCAACCGGGACCTGGACGATCGGATGGGCATCGTGCTGAACCTCGACGTGCTCGCCCTCGCTGCCGCCAGCGGCGGCGACCACCGGCGCGCGGCCCGGCTGTTCGGCGCCCAGCAAGCCCTGCGCCGATCCCTCGGCGTCTCGCTGCACACCTACACGCATCTCGCGGCTGGCCACGAGGAATGCGTTCAACAGCTGCGAGCCAACCTCGGCGAGCATGCCTACCAGGCGCTTTTCCAAGAAGGGACCGCGCTCACCTTGGACGAAGCCGCCACCCTCGCACTCGCGGAGGAGCCCCGGTTCACCGCGCGACCCGCGATTGCCGGCGGGCCCGCGCTGCTCACCCGTCGGGAATCGCAGGTCGCCGAACTCATCGCGCGGGGCATGACCAACAAGGAGATCGCGGCCGAGCTGGTGATCGCGCTGCGCACGGCGGAAAGCCACGTGGAACACATATTCGCCAAGCTCGGCGCCACCTCCCGCTCCCAGGTCGCTACATGGATCACCGAGCACGCGAGGGCCTTCGGGGACTGACCTCGTTCTCGCGCCAGATGCCGGGCGTGGCGGGCGGGCAGCGTTGTCGGGTTGTTGGCGGTCGCTGAATAGGGGCATGTCGACCTCGAGCGTCGGGGAATCGGGGACGATTGATCCACCATGCGCGAAGTCGCCGCGGAAAACGGCGTAAGAACTACCGACTTCCATACCTAGATTTGCCGTGCGATCGCCGCTGGGGGCGACCTGTGGGCCCCACTTCCACCTGAAAGACCCGCAACGGCGGTTCCTCCAGCCACATCTGGAACATACGACACCAACCGGAAGGGCCACGGAATTATCCTGGACGCGCTTGCAGCGTCAGGAACCGGGTTGGTAATGGTTTTCTCGATGCTATCGCTTTTTTTCCGGCCCGGTGCCGAATTTATCGTGGGGGGTCGGCAATGCTGATCAAAGTGAACGAGAACAGGTCTCCCGGCAGGAAACCCAGCGGAGCGAGGCGAGCATTGCTGGGCGTGCTGCTCGGCGTGGTCGTGTTGGTCGCGGCCGTCTGCACCGGGGCGTCGGCTGCGGCATCACCGGCGCCGACGGCGCACGCGGGCGGCGGCGGGCTGCGCCTGGTGGTCGTCAAGATGGTCGATTTCCGGCTCTTGCAGCCGGCCTTCCTGCCTCCGGGGCAATACACGTTCCGGGCCGTCAACGACGGGCGGGCTCCGCACGCGCTGCAGATCAGTGGGCCAGGAGTCACGAACGCACGCACTCCCGTCGTCCAAGCGGGCCAAGCGGCGGATCTCAGAGTGTCATTGCGTCCCGGCGTATACGATTTCTGGTGCCCGGTCGGTAACCACCGCCAATTGGGGATGCAGCTCGACGTCTACGTCGGCTGATCCATTTTCGTCCTAATTGGACACACTCGGGCGCCTCCGGGGGCGTCGGGCGGAGCCGGAGCGGATTAGCTAGCCGGATGAGTCGACCAGAGCCGCATTCGGCAGAGCTCGGCGGAGTTCCCGGCGCGAACCGATGGCGAGCTTGGTGAACACCTTGCGCAGGTGCCATTCGACCGTGCGGGGGCTGAGGAACAACTGGGCGCCGATCTCCGGGTTCGTGTGGCCGTCGCGGGCCAGCCGGGCGATCTGAGCCTCCTGCGCGGTCAGCACCACCAACGTCTGCGGTGTGACCCGATGCATGGTTTCGCCGGTGGCCACGAGTTCCCGGCGAGCGCGCTCGGCGAACGCCTCGGCACCGACGCGGCTGAACATGTCGTGGGCGTAACGGAGTTGTTCGCGCGCTTCCAGCCGCCGGTTCTCCCTGCGCAGCCACTCGCCATGCAGGAGATGGGCGCGTGCACGATGTACGGTGGCACGGCTGCGTGCGAGCCATTCCGTGGCCTCCCGGTACAGTCCCTGGGCTTGCTCACCGGCGCTGAGCAACGCGCGTGAACGAGCCTCGATCCCGAAAGCCCAATCCGTGCCGCACGCGCCCGTTCGCTCCCGAAGCCGCTGGAGCGCGTCGGCGGCGACGTCGCGGTGCCCGCTCCGGACGCCCGCCTCGATCAGCTCGGCCAGCGCCCACCAGTAGACGCTCAGCTGGTCGCGCCGGCAGGCCCGTTCGGCTGCGGCCAAGGCCGTCTGGTAGTCGCCGAGGCCGTTGTACAACAGCGCGGTCGCGTAATCGGCCATGGTGATCGCCCGGCCTTCACCCCTGGTGTCCGCGTCCCGCGCGCTGGTCTCGATCAGCTCCAATGCCGGGCCTTCGCGGCCGCGGGTCGCAGTGAGCGTCATCGCTGCGTAGCGGTGGGGCGCATTGCCGGCTGCCTGGGCGATCGCGTCAGCCTCATCGAGCATCTCCGACGCCACGTCGAGCTGGCCGGCATGCACGTGCGCGCCCGCGCAGTAGCTGAGCGCGGTAGCGAGCGCGGTGAGCGCGCCGGTGTCGCGAGCGCGGCTGAGTCCGCGCGTGGCGAGCTCGTGCCACGCCTCGTCGTCGCAGAGATCCGTGGCGACGCGGCACACCAGCCCACCCCAGCGCAGGTCCTCCGCGCTGGGCGCATCGCTGAGGCGGAACGCCTGCACCGCGCGCTGCAACTGCGGCGCGCCGGCGGCGAAACCTTCGGTGAGCCGCACGGCCAGGCCGTCCAGCATGAGGTCTATCGGTCGCGGCGGCTGCGGTGCGGGTGGTGCAGGCCTGGCGGCCTCGGCAGCCCTCAGCGCATCGTCGCCGTCGCCGATGCGGCCCGTGAAGATCGCCGCCTCAAGTGCTTCGAGGTAGGTTTCGCGCGCCAGCGCGACGTCGAGCGGTTCAAGGCGTTCGGCAGCCCTCAGCAGCAGCGGCGGAGCGTTGCGGCCCCGGTTGACCGCGAGCGCGATTTCGGCGCGCAGCAAGTCGGCGCGCGCGTGCTGGAGCTCATCGAGCGGTGCCGCTTCCGCGATTGCCAACAGCCCGAGCGAGGCATTGGGAGCACCGGCGTCCAACTTCGTCTGCGCGGCGGCCAGCGCACGCGCGCCTCTGCGAGCCGGCTGCGGCGTCAGCTCGGTCGCCTTCGCCAAGAACGCGGCTGCCGCCGCGATGCCGCCGCGATTCTGCGCCCGGTCGGCTAAGCGTTCCAGCTCCCCGGCCACCACCTCGTCCGGCCCCTGGGCCGCGCGGGCACGGTGCCACGCTCGCCGGTCGGGCTCCACCTCCGGATCGGTCACCTCCGAAAGAACGCGGTGCACTTGCTGGCGCTCCTGCGGTGGCGCCGACCGGTAGGCGGCCGAACGCACCAGCGGATGCCGGAACCGCACCTGGGCGCCGATTTCGATCAGCCCGGCGGCCTCGGCTGGAGCCGCGGCATCGGCCGCGATCCCGAGCCGCACGACCGCCCGCCACAGCAGGCCGGCGTCGCCGGAGGGATCCGCGGCTGCGGTCAGCAGCAGCCGCCGGGTGTCGGCCGGAACGGATTGGAGCCGGCGGGTGAAGCACTGCTGGACGCAACCGGCCACGGGCCCGGGGCTGGGGAGTCCGAACCCGCCGGCCAGCTCGGCCGGGGTGAACGCCCGCGGCAGCTCCAGCAGGGCCAGCGGATTGCCCCGGGTCTCGGCGATGATCCGGTCCCGCACCTGCTCGTCCAGCCGCCCGTGGATCACCGAAGCCAGCAGCTGGGCCGCGTCGGCATCGGCGAGCCCCGTTATGACGAGTTCCGCCAGGCCGCGCAGATCGTGGTCGTCGGTCGGCTCGCGCACGGCGAAAACGACTGCGACGGGTTCGGCCAGCAAGCGGCGCGCCCCGAACGCCATGGCCTGCACCGAGGCTCGGTCCAGCCACTGCGCATCGTCGACGAGGCAAACGAGCGGCCGCTCGGCGGCCGTCTCCGAGAGCAACGTCAAGACCGCCAAACCCACCATGAATCGATCGGGAGCGCCGCCTTCGTGCAGGCCGAAGGCGACGCGCAGCGCGTCCCGCTGCGGTTCGGGGAGCCGATCCAGTCGGTCGAGCATCGGCGCGCACAGCTGGTGCAGACCGGCGAACGCGAGCTCCATCTCCGACTCCACACCCACGACTTGGGCGAGGTGGCAGCCCGATGCACGCTCGCGCACGTAGTCCAGCAACGCCGTCTTGCCAGTGCCGGGTTCGCCGCGGAGCACCAACGCGGAACTCTGCCCAGTCCGGACTCGCGCCAACAGGCGATCCAACACGTCGCACTCGCGGTCCCGACCGCGCAGCCAAGCCCCGGCACGGCTGCCGGAAATAGCCATGACCGATGGTAGAGGCGTTGCCCCCTCGATTCGCAACTCCTCCGCAACGCCTGCGGCTCCCGAACACTTCCGGGCCGCAACGCTGAATCGCGAACCTCGTTGGCGCGCCCCGGGAATCGCCAGGGAGGGGGCCCGGGTCTTTCCCTGGCGCAATGTGGGCTCGGCCGGAGAAAACTCTGTGTTGTGGGAAGCCGGTGGCTTTCCACGATCCGCGGAAATGGACAAGGGACTTAGGTAACGAACGTGTGCGTTCGACATCCACCCCTCGGCTGGAGCGCCGCATTTCCCGGAGCTGAAGGGAATCCCGAACAGGGAGCACATCTGCGCGCACGACGCCAGGAGGACATCTAAATGCGGACAGCGGTACGCGCACTGGCCGGTCTCGCGTTGGCGCTGCCCCTCGCACTCGGAGTTGTCGACGCCGGATCCGCCGCCGCGAGCGGCACGGCGAGTCTGGTAGCGGTGCGCCACTCGGGCGACACCGGAAACCACACGTCCAACAGCGATGGGAAAGCCAGCGACAGCAGCAGTAGTAGTAGCAGCAGCCGGGACAAGAGCACCAATGATTCCGCCGGCCAGTCCGGCAGCGGGAACGAAGTGACGGCGACGCCGCGGTGGCCGCTCGCCGGGTACGGATGGTAATGACGCGCTGACTCACCACGCCACCGGGAGCGGAGCTCGGTCAGCCCGCCGGTGAGCGTGTCGCGGCGCGCTGCCACCCCGGCCAGGCGCATCGTCGGAAACCGCGGAACCAGTTGGGAGAACATGGCCTGCAGTTCGATGCGGGACAGCGACGCACCGACGCAGTAGCGCGGGCTGTGTCCGAAGGTCAGGTGGCTCGAATCGGCACTGGTGATGTCGAAGCGCTCCGGCTCGGCGAATGCGGCTTCGTCGTGGTGGGCCGCGGCGTCGCGCAGCAGGACCAATCTCCTTTGTGGACGGTGGTGCTACCGATGTCCACGCCGGTGCGGGCGTGGCGGGGAATCCACCGCCGTCTCCGCGAGGTGCTCGCAGGATCTCTCCCGCGGCGCCACCGACCAAGACGGGTTCGTCGAGCAGCGCCACGGTCAACGCCTTGACGCGTGACCGCAGCGCACGCATGAGCCTGGGGGAGAAGTGCGGCTGGAGTAGCGACCGCATCCGGGCGTGCTCGGCCTGCGCGGTGTCGGAGTCGCCCATCGGGCCGCCGTACAGCGCCGATTTCCCGGTGTGCGACGCGTTCTCCGGACCGGGGTGGGAACGGCCGAGCCGTTCGTCCCCCAACAGCCGCCGCACCTCTGCGTAACCGGTGACCATCCACGCCCATGCCCCACTGCGGTGCAGATCTCGTGGATCGTGCCGGTGGACCTGAGTTCGCGCAGCAGCGGCGTGATCTCCAGCGATGGCGCTGTCGAAGGGCTGGATCCGCGCGCTCACGGCTACCTCCGCGCGGTGGACATATGATTGTTTACTCTTATATAAACAAGAGTAGGTGTATACTCCGGAGTAAACAAGTGGCTGGAGTGCGATGGTAACCGAGGGTCAGGAAGAGGCCGGTGTGGCGGCGAAAGCCCCGGAGCAGGTGCGGCGCCTGCCGCGCGCCGAACGGCGCGAGCAGATCCTCGCCGCGGCCACGCGCGCCTTCGCCCGTGGTGGCTACACCGCCACCAGTCTCGACGACGTGGCGGCCGAAGCCGGCATCACCCGCGTGCTCCTCTACCGGCACTTCGACTCGAAGACCGACCTCTACCGGGCGGTGCTCGCCCGCGCCCGCGCCCGGCTCGACGACTCGGTCGGGGCCAACGACTTCGACTACACCACCATCCCGGCGCTGCTGCGAGCCGCTGCCGACGACCCCGACGGCTTCCGGCTGCTGTTCCGCCACGCCGCCCGGGAGCCGGAGTTCCGAGAAGCCGTCGACACGATCAGGACCGCATCCACCGAAATCGCCGACCGCCACCTCGCCGAGGCGATCCCGGACGGCCCATGGCGCAACTGGGCGGCACTACTGGTGCCGGCGGTCGCCCTCGAGGCGGTCATCGCCTGGCTGGACGCGGGCCAACCGAACCCGGACCAAGCGGCCGAACGGGTAACCCACGCGGTTGAAGCGGTGATCCAAGCCGCCCAACCGGACTGATCTGCCAGGCCGACCCCGTGCATTCGTACGCACCGACGGACTTCGACGGCGCCCGTGATGAGCCACCACGTGTAGACGCCTCCTGCCGGGCGAATGTTGATCTTTTCGGTGGGTTTCGGTAGCAGAGAGGTGCACAATGGACATCTCGCGGGGAAGAGGCGATCGCCGAAGGGCGGTCGGTGCCTTTGCGGTCGGGGTGATTTGCGCTGGAATGCGCATCGGAAACCGGTGAATGCCCGGAGCAGGGGGCGTTGCTGTTGACATTGCCCGGCTTCGGACGAGACTGGAGGCGTGGTCAAGACGCTGCACCCGCAGAACTACAACGACGTTTACCACGTCGGTGATTACTTCCGCCAAGGCGTGCCCGTGGTGATGGACCTGACGAGCTTGTCGAAGGCGGAGGCGGTGCGGCTCGTCGACTTCGCATCGGGCATGGTCATCGGACGGGGAGGCACCATCGACCGGGTGGCCCCCAAGGTCTTCCTGCTGACACCGCCGGGGGTCGAGGCCGGAGAGGTTCGGCCGGATCCGGCGGGCGTCCCCACCTGACGCGCACGAGAAGTGCCGGTCCCCGGGGTGGTTCCCGGGACCGGCGATGAAGGGTTCGTCAGTCCGCGACCAGGCACTGCGGTGCTCGACCGCAGATCGCCGACGCAACGTCCGGTCTCGGCGGTCTAGGAGCCGGGGACCAAGCCCTGATCAATGACCGCCTACAGCGCGAGCATCGCCGCGGCGACCTCATCGGCTGCCGCGTCGGGGATCGCGGTCGCGGCCTGTTCGAGCACGAGCAGCCGTGCGCCAGGGATCTCGCGCGCGAGCGCCTCGCCGTTGCCGACCGGGAAGAACATGTCGCGACGACCGTGCACCACGAGTGCCGGTATCGCAAGCTCGGGCAGGCGCTGGCGCCAGCGCGGCTTGCAGTCGAGCTTGGAGAACACCATGCCCATCTGGTTGGCCATCTGGACGGCTGGCTCCGTGCCCGGCGTGCGGTCGAAGATGCGCTCGGCGGTCGCGCGTGCCGCGGCGGGATCGTCGCCGAGGATCTCCGCGCCTGCGGCGGCGAACTCCGCCACGGCAGCGCGGTCGGACCAGTCGGGCATCGCAAGCGCGAACCGCTGGTCCATCGTTGCCGTGTCGTGGTCGGGCAGGTCATCGTCGACTGGGCCCGGTGCGACGGGCCGCGTCCCGGCGAGGGTGAGTGCCGAGAACGCGTCGGGGTGGTCGAGCGCGGCGACCTGAGTGACCATCCCGCCGACGCCGATGCCCGCTAGGTGCGCCGGCCGCTCGTCGAGTCCGCGGGCGAGTGCGGCGGCGTCGGCGGCGAGGTCGCGCAGCGTGTATGCCGGCGCCTCGGGCTCGACGGTCGTCGACGCGCCGGAGTCGCGCAGGTCGTAGCGCACGACGTGACGTCCGCCGCGAGCGAGCGCCTCGCAGAGCGCGTCGGGCCAGGAGAGCATGGTCGTGCCGCCCGCGAGCAGCACGAGGGGCGCCGCAGCATCGCCGAAGTGCTCGACCCCGAGCGTGAGGCCCTCGGGCGCGTGGAACGAGTGGACCGTCGATTGCATCATCAACCTCCAGGACAGCTGCGTGACAGCGGCACACGCTACGCGCGAAACGTCGCCTGACGGCTCGGCACCCAGCACCAACTCAGGGATCCGGCTGGAGCTCAGTTCGCAGCCGTGACCCGTCGCTGCGACTCCGCCGCATTTAACTTGCGAACGAACAGCGCCGGCTGCCGTGCCATCACCCACCTCCACCGGCATCCCCCAGCTGTCGAGGTGTGCGATCAAGCGGACACGGATTACGACGCCAACTGCCTGGCCCGCGGCTGCGGGCCAGGTTTCGGGGGCGATCGACAAGGTGCTGGCGATGATCGCCGACGACCTCAACCGACCGACTTGCAAGGGAGCACCGGGTGTTCAGCTCTGACCTGCCGCTCGAGGTTGGAAACACGGTGCGGCTCCGTCGGCCCCACGTGCCCAGGGACGCATCATCGCCGCTGAACCCGACACCGAAGTTGCCGAAGTTGACTGGGACCCCTTTTCCAGCGGAATTCAGGTGGGCGTCGCCCTCCAGTTGCAGTTGTGGCACTGCGGCCTGCAGCGCGCTCGTGAGTCACCGCCATCGCGTCGTGGCCGAGTTCCGTCGCGGTGGGTCCGCGACCCGATCGAACTCTGAACCAGCCCGCACGGACTCCCGCTATTCGCCGCGCCGCGGGCCGAGCCGGGTTCGCGCGGATTCTGCGGGCCAGCGGGCACCGTAGCCGAATATGACGCCGACTGGACAACCGAACGCGCCGATCGGAACCACCATGAGGCCCGCGAAACCGAGGTCAACGCTTTTCGCTGGAGCTCCCTGCCTCGAAATCACGCTGATCGCGGGCGCCCGGTCGGTCGGAACTGTCCCTCTCCTGGGACTGTGCCGTGCGGGGCGGCAAGAACGGGGCCGCACCGAAGGGCATTTGGGACTGGGAACCGTAGGACGCCTGGGCCGGCGCCGGGCCGGGTACTGTCGATCCTGCCTGGGGCACCTGCGACGGTGCATGGGCCTGCGACGACGGCAGATGCGGCATCGGGGACGCGCCCCGCGCGTACGACGCTTGGGCCGCTGCGGTGAAGGATGCCTGGGGTGTCCCCGAGTCGGGCAGCGCCTGGGTCTGCGCCACGCCGGAAACGCTCGACGGCTGGCCCGGGCTCCCGACCGATCCAGCCACGGACGTCGGCTTCCCGGACGTTTCGGTGCTCGCCTGGCAGCGCTGGCTGATCTGCGAGATCTTGTTGGTCAGCTTCGCCACGGCGCGCGCCGTCGAGTTGACGTGCGTCATCAGGTTCCGGCTGCTGGACAACAGGTTTTGCATGTGCCCGAGGATCCGCCCGGCGTATTCGACGGCGACCTGCACGGCCTGCGGGATCGCGGCCGCGATGCTTGCGCCGAAGGTCGCCTGGGCCGCGGCGAGGGACTGGTTGATGATCATGATGATCTTCGCGGTCGCCTCCTCGACCAGGGTCGTGACCTCTTGGAGCGTCTTCGCGACCGCCTCGCCCGCGTTGGCCGCCGCTTCGGCCAACGCGACGCTCGCTTGGCCGAGCCCGTTGATCCCGTCCACCAGCTCCGCTCCGGTCTTCAGGTACTCCGAAGCCGCAGCACCCGACCATCCGCTGGTCTGCGAGCCGGCCGATTCCCGGTACGAGTCGGAGATCGAGGAAACGGCCCGTCCGGCTGTCTGGAAGCCCTGGGCTCCCGACGAGACCGAACTCGGGTCACCGGCCAGCTGCTGCAGCGGTTCCGCCAGGAACGACACGGCTTCCGTGATGAAGCCAAAACCGGCCGCGGAAAGCGCCGACAGCGGATCGGGTACCGAGGCGATGATCTGCAGCCCCGGGCTCGCACCGCCGAAGTCACCGGAGAGCCAGGCCTTGCCCTGCACCGCCTGCGTAGTCGACTTCAGGGCGTCGACGACCTGGGACATGCTCGACTGCCCCAGATCCGGCTGGTTCGTCGCAACTGTGCTCATCGCGCGTCCTTCCCGAGCAGCACAGCGGCGTTGTGCTCATCAGCGCGCTGGTAGTCCTCGGCGGTCCGCACGAGCGCTGCGCTCACATCGTCCACAGCCGACGCTGCCAGCGCGATGGCATCCGTGGCCTGAGTCATGGCGATGCCCAGCCCGGCCGTGAGGAACTGGACGAACGTACCGAGCGCGTTTTCGGCCGGTTCGCCGGGCAAGCCTCCGGCGGCGGAGGACAGCCCGCCGGCGATGCCGGAGACCGTGTTGGCGTGCTCCCGGATCTGGGCCGGATCGACCTGGAAGTTGTTGGGTGCGCTCATCAGACGATCACCCGCGGGTTCGCGAAGTAGTCCTCGTCGTTGTCGGTCGGACGCACACCTGAGGTTGCGTCGACCCCGGCGGCGGGCGGCATGTTCTGCTTGACGAAGTCAAGCGCGGGGCCGTCGCCGACGTAATCGGTCATGATCTCGACGACCTGGGAGCCGACCGAGCGCTGCGCTTCCTGCGCGGTGGCCAGGATGAGCTTCGCTAGTTGCTCGACCTCCATCGCGCGGGCCGCCGGTGTAAGCCGGATGTCCTCCAGTGCTCCGCTGGGGCCGACCTGCACCGCTACTTCGCCGCGTGGGGAAGTAGCGGTGCCGCTCATCCGGCTCAGGGTTTCGCTCGCGGCCTTGGCGTTGGCCGCCGCCCGCGCGAGCTTCTGGTCGTAGCTGGCCAGCCACTGTGCTGCTGAATCCACGGTGTTTTCCTCCGACTCGTCCGAAACGGTTCGCGCTACCGCGGCCTGCGTGCGATTCCGGCCAGGTCCTCCAGCGCGAACCGGAGGTCGTCCCCTCGCAACGGGTTGATGCTCATCCAGCCGTTGCGGGCGGGGTTGACCTGAACCCGCCCGCGCGGACCGTCCAGCCAGGACAGTTCGGTGCCGGCCCGAACGCTGCCGTAGCCGTCCCGGCGCGTCGCGCCGAGCTGGCCCCGACCGGCCAGCGACGGGAGCAGGCCGGCGAGGTGGTCGAGCGCGTCGGGATCACCGCCGCAGTCGCGGATGAGCTCGCGCAGCAGCCTTTCCTTCGCCGCGTCATCCGCCGCGTTGCTGATCAGGTCCGCCGCGGCGCTGATCGCGCGTTCGGGCAGCGAGATCGGCATCGACCTGGCCGCCGCCACGTCGGGCACCATCGCGAGCAGTGAGTCGGTCAGCGCGTTCGCCACCACTCGGCGGATTCGAACCGGGCTGGCCGGGTCGTCGTCCAGCGGTTGCTCGCAGATCAGCGCCCAGGATCGGTAGACCATCGCGACGATGGCGGTCGCCCCGTCGCTGTCCACCAGCACGAGGTCGACCGTGCTCCGGTGCTCGCGCAGCGCCGTGGCCAACTCGGCCGCGGCGCCGGCCGGTCCATCCTCGTCGGCGAGACCGCGGGCCTGGAGGGTCTGCCCCGCCGCAGCGAACAGCACCTCGCGCTCACCGGCGATCCGCCCGAACGACGGCACGCGGAGCGGGAACGGGAAGGGCACGCCGACGTGGGTAGCGATCAGGTCGAGCTCGATCTGTCCGAAGTGGATTCCTTCGGGGGCCCTGCGCCGTGGGGTGCGCGTGGTCGCGGCCGTCATCTCGCGGCACCGCCCGTGTCCCGCAGCGCCTGTGCGCTGTCGTCGTCGGTTTGGAGGTATCCGGTTACGGTCGCCTGCAGCGCGGTGTGGAAGCTGTTCAGCTCGGTGTCGGCGGCGCTGATCTCACCTGTGAGCCCGGAGTCGCCGGCTGCCTCGCGCAGCCGATTCGCCAGGTGCAACGCGGGCGGCGCGGTGCCGAGCATCGGCATCCGCCCGGCCAGCTCGCCGGCGGACGTCACCAGGCCGTTGGTCCGTTCGCCGATCCCGGACAGCGCCGTGACCTGCAACGCGAGGTCTTGCGGCGCGACCTGGTAGCCGCGCCCGGGGTTTCCTTCGGAGGTCAAGGTTCTCGCTCCTGTCCTGCTCAGATTCCGATGACCGGGGCGCTGGCCGGCCTGTCGTCGGCGAACAACTTCTGGTCGACGGTGGGCATGCGGTTCTGGTGCACCTGCTCTTCTTCTTCCTCCGCGTTGCGCCGCGCGCCGTGCGGCATCATGCTTCCGCTGCCCGCGCCGCGTCCGGCGAGACCGGACATCCCGCTGGCCGGCGCCATCAGCGAGCCTCCGAGTGCCCCGCCGCGCAGTCCCGCACCCAACGGGTCGGCGCCGCCGACCAGCTTCCCCCAGGGCATCCCGCCGCCCGCCGAACCTCCGCCACCGAATCCCGCCGCGGAGGTTTGCGCCGGTGCAGTGCCGAAGGTCTCGGCCGCAGTCGACCCGGCCGGCGCGATCGCTGTGCTGCTGTTGCGGAGGCTCGCCTCGTAGCGCTGCATCACGTGAACCGCCTCGGCCTTCTTCTGGGCAGCATCGACGTTGGCGAGGAACAGGCTGCCGCCGCCGGCGGCCACGGCGCCGATGGCGGCACCCATCAGGGCGCCCGGGCCAGCGCCGATGCCGCCCGCACCGGCACCGACGATGCCCCCGATGACCGCACCCGCACCGGCGCCGGCCGCGGCGCTGGACAGGGCCATACCGGTCGGGTCACCGGGCGGCGGCGGCATCGTGTTGCGTGCGACGGAAAGCGCGTCGCCGGCGTCCTGGGTGGCTTGCTGGACGGTGCTCGCGCGGGTGCCGATGTCGGAGGTACGGTCCCCGAGCTCGCCGAGCCGGTTCGTCGCCAAATCCGCCGCCGTGCTGCTCCAGTGCGACTGCATGACGCCCTGCTGCTGGCGCATCGAGTCCGCTTGGTCGGTCAGCTCGGTGCTGTGCCGCCCCCATTCGGCGGCGACCGTGCTGACGTCACCGACGTCGGCGTTGTCCCACAGCATCTGGTGGAGTTGTTCGTGGGTGTAGGCGTTCCAGTTCGTGCCGTCGGGAGGAATCGGCGAACCGAAGTACCCCTCCCACACGTTGCGCAGCGCGTCCACGACGGGCTGCGCCAGCGCGCCGCCCGGCCCGGACTGGTGCAGAACGGAGGTGGTGGCGCCCGCCAGTTCCTGCACACCGGCGGACGCCGTGTCAACGAGATTCGCTGTTCCGGAGTCGTCGATCATTCCCGGTCTTCTGCCTTCCAATCGGTGCGCCGGCTCGTCGGCGCACCACCATCACGAACATTTCTTTGGTGAAGGGTGTTTCAGCCGTGCCATGACCAAAGGCACGAAGTGGTTCATGGCGGCCTGCCGATATGCGTCCTGTGGGCCGAAGATCGATTCGGCCGGGACGGTCGGCGTGCCGTACGAAGGCGTCTGCGCGGTGCCGATGACTGCGGCGCGCATTTCCTGGCTCAACAGGTCGGGCACCGCCGTTACCGACGTGGCGACGGTGCCGACCAGTGCGGCGACCCCGCCGCGCAGCACGGACCTGCGCAGGAGGTTCATGCGGTGCTCCACCTTCGATGTCGGGCCCGCTTCCCCTCGGCAGGCACCGCACAAAAGATCATCAGAACCGGCCCGCAAAATCATCAGCAACATTGCTGATGTTGTCGGTATGCCGTAGGTATGCCGCGTTGATGTCGCCCGATTCGCCCACGTTGCGCCCGTTGCGCGAAATGGTCGACCAGGGTGCCGGAGCTGCTGCAACGACCCGCAGCCCGACCCCGGGGCGAAAATTTTCGGTGCCACCGGCATCGGCGGCGGACATTCGGGGCTGGCGGTGCGCTCAGCCACGCTGCTCGAATCCGAGCACGATCTCGACCCGCGACGAATAGCCGAGCTTGGCGAGGACCCGCGACACGTGCGAATCGACCGTCCGGACCGAAACGACCAGTCGTCCGGCGACCTCCCGGTTGGTGAGGCCCTGCGCGACGAGTTCCGCGACGCGTAACTCCGCGGCGGTCAGGCTGTCCCAGCCGTGCTTCGGGCGGCGGCGGGGCCCCGTCGCGCCGCGCCGGAGGCCGTACGCGCGAAGCGCCGCGTCGGCTCGCTGGATGGCGCCGGTGGCCGTCAGCGCGGCGTACCGGTCGATCGCGGTCTGGTAGGCAGCCCGGGCATCGGTGGGCCTGCCGGACGCGGCCAGGATCCGCGCCGCGTCCTCCGCCGCGCTCGCGGCGGAGATCGGCGATCCGTGCTGGGCGAATTCTTCGGCGGCGGTCAGCAGCAGGTCGACGTCGCTGTCGACCAGACCCTGGCAGTACATCAGCGCATTGCGCTCGCCGGCTGATTCGCCGGTGCTCAACTCCCGTATCTGGGCGAGCAGCCGAGCGGCCAGGTCCTGGTCGCCGCCCGCGACCGCTATGCGCACGATCCTGGCGCCGACGGTCGAGACCGCGTGGCCATGGTGGACTCCGACGGCGCCGTCGGCGAGGCTGCGCACGAGCTCCAGCGCCCGCTGCGCGTCGCCTTCCGCGTCGGCGACGACAGCGCGCGACAGTACGGTGATCTGCTCGTAGAACATGGCGACCCCGCGGCTGACGGACTGTTCGGCGAGCTCGACGTGGACCCGAGCACCGGGCAGGTCACCGCGGTTCAGCAGGATCGACGAGGCCACCCCGTGTAACGGCCCGCCCATGCCGTACAGGTCGGGCAGGGCCATGGCCGCGTCGAGCTCGTCGAGCGCTTGGTCCCACAGCCCGTGGTTGAACGAGGCCAGCGCCGCGATGGTGTGGAGCCAGGCCAGCAGGCCCGCGCCGAACACCCGTGCGAGCGGTCGCGCTTCCTCGACGGTCTGCAGGGCCGTCCGGTCCTGGCGCAGGTCTTGGACGACCGCGCGCAGCAGGCGCGACATCAGCCATTGGCCACGGTCGAAGACCGAGATTTCGAGCAGTGCGTCCGCCTGGTCCAGCACCTCCAGCGCCCCGGCGAGGTCCCGGAAAACGAGAAGACCCGTCGCGCGGACGTTCAGCAGGTACACCTCGATTAGCGGGTCTTGCGCGGCTTCGGGCGCCGCGACCTCGACTGCACGCTTCGTGCCCTCCAGATCGCCAGCCAGCAGGCACGCGACGGCGTCGATCGCGGCGAGCCGTCCGGGGAGCTCCCCGTGCGCCCGTTCAGGATCGAGGGCAGCGGCGGCGCCTTCGGGATCCATCTCCCGGATGCAGCTCAGGGCGAGCACCGCGCGCAGCCGGTGCCTGATCGGCGGGTCCGGATGCGCGGCCAGACTGCTGTTGGCGGCGCTCAGCGCCTCATCAACCCGGCCCGACCACATCAGCGCCTCGGCCAGCGCGGCCCGCAACGGTTGCAGGCGCGAATTTCCGGGCGGGAGCCACGAAACAGCGCTCTCGAGCAGCTCCACGACCGCCGGTGTCGGCTGGGTGGCGAGGCGGTCGGCGTGGTCATCGAGCCAAGCCAGGGTCCAGGCGTCCATCGGTGTGTGTGCGAGTTGTTCGGCGACCGCGGCGGGCGCGGCGTCGCGGCCCGCGAGCGCCCGCGCCGCGGAACCGCGCAAACCCACCGAGGTCGCCGCCAGGTCGTGGCGCACCACCGGATGACGGAACCGCACCAGCCCGGCCTGCTCTTCGACGAGCCCGAGCGCGGCGAGCCGCGCCACCCCGGCCAGCACGTCCAACGGTGCCCTTCCGGTGACGGCGGCCAATTCGTCGACCGACGCGGGTTCGTTCAGGATCGCGGCGAAACGCAGCAGGGCGGCGTCGCCGCCCGCCAGGTCGGTCACCCAGGCGGTCACCGCCGAAGCACGGTCGCCATCGGCGAGGCGGTTCAACAGCCACGGGTTGCCACGTGCCTCGTCCGCAAGCCGCAGCAGCGACTCCGGCGGTTGCTCACCGGTTACCTCGGCGAGGACAGCGCTGACAGCGTCATCCTCCAGCGGTAGGAGGTCATGTACGACTGCCATCCGGTCGAGCCGCTCGAACCGGGCGGGAGCAGTACCGCGATGCCGCCCGGTGACGACCAGCAGCGAGCGGTCGCGGAGTTCTTCGGCGAGCGCATGCAGCGCCAGCAGCGTCGCGTCATCCGCGCGGTGCAGATCGTCGATCACGACCACGGCGGGCTCGGTCCACTCCGGCACACCGGTCGACAACTCGGTGCATCCGCTCGGCGGTAGCACGACGACCCGGTGCGTCCTCATGCCAATGCCGCGCGCCGCGGCAGAGTGAGCGTCCAGCAGGGCGGTCGTACCGAGACCGGGATTTGCGCGCAGCATGACGAGCCCGCCGCGTCCGGCCCGCGCTTGCACCGCGGCGTTAGCGAGCAGGCACAACGACTCGTCTCGTCCGAATAGGTCCACCATCGTTTCCCGGCGGGAGCTTACTACCGGTGGATCTTGCGCCGGGTCGAAATGCGGAAGTTGGGCTAGCCGCAGCCACGGGAGGTTGCTCGGTCCGGAACGTCGGAGGTGTGCGCCAGAATGCTGGGCATGGGTGTGCCGAGCGGTAAGTTCATGCGGATGGTGGACCGCCTCGCCGAGGTCGAGCGCGCGGAGGCGAGGGACTACACGTCGTTCAGCGTGCGCGGAAAGCGGTTCGGCTACTACTGGCCGCGAACGGAGACGGTCGGCCTGAAGCAGACGCTGTCCGAGCAGATCGCACTGGTCGCCGAGCGCCCGGATGTGTTCGAGGTGCAGTTCACGGCCGGCGGATTCGGCTGGGTGGTCGTGCATCTGCGAGGGATCGACGCTGGCGAACTCAAGGAGCTCGTGTACGAGGCATGGCGGCTGTCGGCCCCTGAGCCCCTCGTCGAGGAGCACCCGACTCCGTAGCCCGAGGGCCGGTCACGCGCGTGGTCTGCCCACCGAGCCGCGGTGCTTCGGCTCCGGTGCGATCAGCTTGCGCCGGCTGCGCCGGTTCTTGTCGACCGCTTTGAGCACGCGGTCGACGACCGCGTCGACGACGGTCTGCACGTCCCAGCGGTAAGTGGACAGCGCGGGTGTCAGCAGCCGGGACACCGGGTGGTCGTCGTAGCCGAGGACGGACAGGTCCGTGGGGATGGCCAGGCCGAGATCGCGAGCTGCCTCGTAGACGCCGTAGGCCATCGAGTCGGTGAGGCAGAACGCCGCGGTGGGCCGGGGTTCCTCGGTGAGCGCGGTCCGCGCCACCTCGGCCGCGCCGGTCAAGTCGTTGGCGCAGGCCAGGACGCGCAAGCTCATCCGCAGTTCGCGCGCGACCTCGTGGACGACCTTCTCGGCCGGGCGTTGGCGCATCAGGCGCGGTCCCGGGGTCAGCACTAGGACCTCGTCGTGCCCGGCGGCGCTGAGGGTCTTCAGCGCGTCGGTGACGCCCAGGCTGTTGTCGAAGACCACCTCGGCGGCGGTGGACGCCCCGGGCAGCGGGTCGCCGATCGCGACGAGCATGGTCCGCTCGGCGGCCTCCGGCCAGTGCCAGGAAGTCGGGTCGACCGGGATCGTGACGAGCGCGTCGACCCGCTGGTCGAGGAGGTTCTTGGCGAGCAGGGCCTCGCGCGCGGGATCGGCGGCGGAGTCCATGAACAGCGTGTTGCGGTCCGCGGCGAGGAAGCGCCTGCCGAGCGTGGTGGCGAAGTTCTGCTGCCACAGGTCTTCGAGCGAACTGCATAGCACACCTACCATCCCGGTGCGCCCGCTGGCGAGGGCGCGGGCGACCGGATCGGCCTCGTAGCCGAGGCGGTCGGCGACCTCCCGCACGCGCTGCTGGGTTTCCGGGGGGACCTGCAGGCCGCGGAGCGCGTAGGACACCGCGGCAGGGGAGAGCCCCGTCTCCGCCGCGATGTCCTTGATCGTGGGGCGCTTGCGGCGTTGCACCTGGAAAGCCTAGCGCGCGGCGGATGGACGCGTTCGGCCCTTGACCGTATGCCCGCTGAGGCGGTTCACTGAAGCCATTCACTGAAACGCTTCACAAAGGCGTTGCCGTGCCCGGATTGATGATCGACGTGCACCAGCACCTGTGGCCTCCGGAATTCGTCGACGCTCTGCGCGGACGGGCGAATCCGCCGCTGCTGCGCGGCTGGACTCTGCATGTGGCGGGCGAGCCTTCGTTCGAGGTGGACCCGGCCGATCACGATCCGGCGAAGCGCGCGGCCCGGGAGGACGGGACGGCGATCGTTTCGCTGTCCAGTCCGCTCGGCATCGAATGGCTGCCGCCGGAGGACGCGGGCCCGCTGCTGGACGCATGGCATCGCGGGGCGTCGGAGCTGCCCGATCCGTTCCGGGTGTGGGCCGCGGCCAACGTGCTGGAGCCCGACGTTCGGCTGGTGCGGGACGCGCTCGGCAGCGGATGCGTCGGCCTGCAGATTCCGGCCGATGCCATGCGGAAACCCGCTGATGTGGTACGCATCGCCCCGCTGCTCGCGGTGTGCGAACAGCACGACCGGCCGGTCATGGTGCATCCCGGCGCAGCGACTTGCCCGCCTGGCGTGCCCGTGTGGTGGCCGCCGGTCGTCGACTACGTGGCGCAGATGCAGGCGGCGTGGTGGTCCTGGCACGTCGCGGGCCGCGCGCTGCTGCCGGAGTTGAGGATCTGCTTCGCCGCCGGAGCGGGGCTGGCACCCGTTCACCACGAGCGCCTGGTGACTAGGGGCGGGGCGTTCGACCGCATCGACCCGGGTGTCTTCGTCGACACGTCGTCATACGGGCCGCGCGGGGTGGACGCGCTGGTCCGGGTGCTCGGGATCGACCCGGTCGTCCTCGGCAGCGACCGCCCCTACGCCGAGCCGACCGATCCTGGAATGGGGGAAGCCGCCGCCCGGGCCATCCGCTGTTCGAACCCGCATCGCCTGCTCGAAGGAGGACTACCGTGATTGGCCAATCTCAGGCGATTGTCGAAGTGCCCGCCGGGCGAGCGCTCCCGATCGGCGAGGTGCCAACGGGTTTCACCCTCGAAACCTTGCCCGGCCGCTGCCTGGACCCGCGCGAGCTGCTCGGCCTGGTCGCGGACTTGGCGCGCCGACCGGAGCTTTGGCGGAACCACGTAGCTTTTAGCGACGACAAGCGGCATTACGCATCGCTGCACCGGGACGCGCACATCGACGTATGGGTGCTGTGCTGGACGCCGGAGAACGACACGGGCTGGCACGACCACGACATCTCCTCGTTCGCGGTCGCGGTGGCCGGGGGTGCGCTTGTCGAGCACAACCTGGCGGTGGCCGGGCCGAGCTTGGCGACCGAGGTCGGCTCTGGCTTCGTGTTCGGCTGCGGCCCCGAGCACATCCATCGGCTCACGGGCAAGGAGCACAGGAGCGTCTCGATCCACGCGTACTCCCCACCGCTGTGGCGGATGGGGCAGTACGCCGTGTCCGGCGGCGTGATCCGGCGCGTTTCCGTGTCGTACGCCGAGGAGCTGCGTCCCATCGACGACGCTGCCCTCATCTGAGGCTGCGCGTGGAGGTAGGAATCGTGACTGTCGTTCAGGGTGCGGTGCGCGCTGGAAATCCCGTGCTCCTCGGCGGATCACAACTGTCCGGCGAGGACGTGGTTCGGATCGCGGGCGGGCTTGGGGTCGCTGCGTTACCGGCCGCGTTGGACCGCCTCCGAAAGCGTTGGCTGAGGGCGAGGAAGGCCGTGGCGCAGCCGGTGTACGGGCGCACCACCGGTGTCGGTGCCAACCGTGCCGAAGTGGTGCCCGGAAGCGCGGCGCACGGGATGCGGCTGTTGCGCAGCCATGCCAGCGGAATCGGGAACCTGCTGCCCGAACGAGACGTGCGGGCGATGCTGGCGGTCCGGGTGAACCAGGTCCTGCGCGGTGCCGCGCTGCAACCGGCTATCGCCGAAGCAATGGTCACCGCGCTCAACGCAGGTACCTGTCCGGAGGTGCACGAGCACGGCGCCGTCGGGACCGGCGATCTCGGCCCGTTGGCCGAACTCGGGCTCGCTCTCGCAGGAGAGGTGAGCTGGGCCGGTGGGGGGCGGCCGCCGGATCCGGTCATCATGACCGACGGCGACGCCCTGGCGTTGATCAGCAGCAACGCACTGACCATCGCCCAGGCGGCCCTGGCGGCGGAGGAGGTGCGCGGGCTTTTTGATGCGACCGCTCCGATCGCCGCGCTGACCTTGCTCGCCGTCGATGGGTCGAGCGAGCCGTTCGCGCCCGAGGTGCACGCCGGGCGGCCGCACGCCGGAGCGGTCCGGGTCGCCGCCGACATGCTGGCATTGCTCGGCGGGGCGGTGACTGCCGGGCGCAGGATCCAGGACCCGTTCGGTCTGCGGTGCTTCCCCCAGGTCCACGGCCCCGCCTTGGAGGCATTGGCCGATGTCGACTCGGTCTTGGCCGTGGAACTCAACGCCACCGGCGAGAATCCGCTGATCACCGACCAACAGGTTCGCCACCACGGCGGGTTCCACGCCGCCCAGCTCGCCCTCGCGCTGGATCGGCTGCGGCTGGCGATGCTCTCGACCGCGCAACTGTCGGCTGCGAGGCTGTCGCTGCTCACCGACCCCGAGATGACCTGCCTGCGCCCATTCCTGGCCACCGGCCCGCCAGGCAGCTCGGGAATCATGGTGCTCGAGTACGGCGTCGGTTCCGCCTTGGCCGAGCTGCGCTACGCCGCTTATCCCGCGACGTTGGGCCACGTGGTGCTTTCCAGGGGCGCCGAAGAACACGCGAGTTTCGCCCCGCAGGCGGCCAGCCAGTCCCGCCGCGCGGCGGAGGCGTACCGGCTCGTCCTGGCTTGCGAACTCGTGGCAGCGGTCCGCGCACTCCGGTTGCGCGGGTCTGGCCCTGCACAACCGGTCCGGACGGTTTACCAACGGGCTTGCGGCGCTCTCGATCCGGATGCCCGGGATCGCCCGTTGTCCGCCGATGTCTCGGTCGCTGCCGCGATCATCGACGAGATCGCCCGGATCGGCCGACGGCTCGTTCGGGCAGGAGCAGAGGACTGACCTGGGATGCGGAAAGCCTCGGTTGGACAACGGTTTCAGCTGGGGACGGTCTTGGCGAGCAGGTCCAGGACTTCGGCGGTGCTAACCCTTTCGCCGAGGCGCGGGAAGATCTTCTCGACGCTGTTGCGGTGTGCATCGGCATCGATGTCGGACATGGCGTCGACGACCGCGGCCAGGTGGTACCCGTGCTCGTGGGCGGCGCGGGCGGTTGACTCGACGCCGATGCTGGTGGCGAAGCCGGTGAGCACGATCTGGGTGATGCCGCGCCGGCGCAGGTGGAGGTCGAGGTCGGTGCCGTAGAAGGCGGACCAGTTGCGTTTGGTGACGACGATGTCCTCGGGGTGACCGGCGAGATCGGCCACGACAGTGTCCCACTCGGCGGGCCGAGGATTACTGGGACGGGACAATTCGGTGCGTCCCGGGGGAGTGTCGGAACCATCGGGGGCGGCGGTGACGCGCACAAGTACGACCGGCAGGCTCCGCGCGCGGAAGGCGTCGGCCAGTTCCGCGGTCCGCGCGATGACGTCGCTGGTGGGGTGCGGGGCGGCGGGGGCGGCGAGAACGGCGTTCTGCAGATCGATGACGACAAGCGCGGTCTTCGGGTCGAGGGTCGTGGCCATGGTTTCATCCTTCGATGATTTCGGTGCAGGTAACGGCAGTTTTGTTGGCGGGCGATGTGGCGGAAGGCCCGTCGGCGAGGGCCGTCGCGACCGAACAGGGCGGCGATGCCGAGCAGCGGCAAAGCGAGGTGGTGCAGGCCGTCAGTGGTGGCGCCGCTGGTAGCAGGCGGCGTTGCGGCGAGGATCCCGTTGGGATTCTCCGGGACCGTGCGGGCGGATTCGGTGCGCGGCAGGAACATGACGCCGGGTACGCCGCCGACGTGCCGAAGCCGAGCAGCACCCCGGGATGCGATCAGCACTCCCAGGTACAGCGCGGTTCCCGCCAGGTACAGCGGCCGTGGCCCGTAGGCGTCCACCAGGCGTCCGATCATCGGCTGCCCGGCCCGCGGCCCAGGTACAGCGCCGTCACCAGGCACGTCGTCTGCGCGGGCGCAGCGCCGAACGCAGCGCCGATCGGGATCAGGGCCATGGCGAGCATCGACGAGTTGATCGGGTTGGGGATCGAGTCCAGCAGCATGGGGGTGATCGGCTTGCGGTCGGATCGATCCGCCGCGCTGCGAGCACATCGGATCGATCCGCCGCGCTGCGAGCACATCGGAACGCGCCGCCGCGCTGCGAGCACATCGGAACGCGCCGCCTGCCGCCTCACGCCTGGGTCACGTCGTCCAGCAACGCCATCGCCTCGATGATCATCAGCCGCTGCTCCTCGGTGCACCGCTCTTGTAATGCCCGCGCCAGCCACTCCTGACGAGCCTGCTGGTCGCCAGCTCTCCTCTCTCGCCCCAGCTCGGTGAGGGCGACCAGCTGTCGCCGTCCGTCATCGGGGTCGGGATGCCGGACGACGAGTTCGGCTCGCTCCAGCGCTGCGATGATCGTCGCCATGGATTGGGGGCGCACACGCTCTGCGGCGGCCAGCTCGCTGGCCGAGCCCGTCCCTTGCATGGCCAGCCGGGCCAGCACGGAGGCCTGCGCCGGGGTGAGGTCTCCCTCGCTGGTCAGCTCCTTCAACCTGCGGCGCAGGCGGCTGACCGTCACCCATGCGTCACTGGCGGCGCGAACCGCCGACACGGAAACGCCTTCGCTGTTGCTTTCGTGCACACCAAGACAGTAAACTCGTCAGTCAAAACTGTCCAGTTTCAGCTTAACAGCTCAGACCGTCTTACTGCTGCGTTTCGGCAGCTTCGTCGTTCGTCCGTCCTGGTTCCGGCGGGGCGGCGCGGGCGGCCACCACTTGGCCGATGAACAGGTCGTAGACGACGGCGCCGATGACGGCCCCGACGAGCGGCCCGACGATCGGGATCCAGAAGTAGTTGCTGAACCACTGGTAGCTCCCGGGTAGCGCGATATCGCCCCAGCCGGTGATGAACGTCCACAGTCGAGGCCCGAAGTCGCGCGCCGGGTTGATCGCGTAACCGGCGTTCGGGCCGAAGGTCAGGCCGATCGTGGTGACGACCATGCCGATCATGAACGGTCCGATGTTGGCGGACGGAGCGGCGTTGCGCGTGTCGATGAGCGCGAATATGAGCAGCACCAGGACCGCGGTGCCGACGATCTGGTCCAGCAATGGTCCCCACCACGATCCGTCGAAGTATTTGGCGGGGAACGTCGCGAAGATCGCGAACGTGTCCAGGGATTGGTTGCGGCCGAGGCCGGCCTTGGCGTTGAACGCGTTGATCGCCCAGCTGTAGACGGAGTACACAACCGCTGCGGCCAGGAACGCGCCCACGAACTGGGCCACCACGTACGGTATGACCTTCCGCCACGGGAAGGCCCGCCGCACCGCGAAGGCGAGTGTGACCGCTGGGTTGATGTGCGCACCGCTGACACCGCCAGCGACGTAGACGCCGAACACCACAGCGAATCCCCAGCCGAACGCGATGATGAGCCAGTTCCCCGGCCCGAAGGCGTCGGACTGGCGTCCTGAACCGGGCAGGCCCGCGACCGCGACGGCGACCGATGCGCACCCGAACAGGATCAGGACGAAGGTTCCCAGGAGTTCGGCCAGCAACTCGCCGCCGAGTCCTTCCCGGTAGCCGTTACGACGTTGGTTTTCCTCGGACATCGGAGACCCCAAACCCGAGTGGATTTCCCCCATCGCGCAATCCGGCCGAAGCGCTGCGGCGGCATCGGCACTCCGAGTGTAGGACCCGGGACCTGAACGTGCTGGACGCGAATGCGCTGTGCATGCGCAACGCGGCGAACTCGAACACCCTGGCTTGGGCAGGGCCGGGCCTGATTGGTCCGCGCGCGCGTTCGGTCGGGGGTTTTCGACGACGAATTTTCGGCATACCGTAATCTCCTGGTCGCCGAGCCGAACTGCGGCTCGCATGGGCCTGCGGGACGACGGGAGGCAGTCATCAACGGGCAGGAAGCCGGGGCGGCAGCACGGGTGGATCAATGGACATGACCAGGGTCAATGCGCAACGGGGCCCGCGACCGGCCGTCGGGCAGGTGCTCGGACGAGGTCCGGTGCGCGGCGCACTCGCCATGTTGGGGCCGGCCTTCATCGCGGCGATCGCGTACGTCGACCCCGGCAACTTCTCGACGAACATCGGCGCCGGCGCGGAATTCGGTTACGCGCTTGTGTGGGTAGTGGTGTTGGCGAACCTGATGGCGATGCCGGTGCAGTTCCTGTCCGCCAAGATCGGCGTCGTCACCGGCAAGACCCTTCCCGAGGTTTGCCGGGAGCGCTATCCCCGGCCGATGCGGTGGGGGCTCTGGTTGCAGGCGGAGATCGTCGCCATGTCCACCGACCTGGCCGAGTTCGTCGGCGCGGCTCTCGGCCTGTACCTGCTGTTCGGCATCCCGATGATGCCGGCGGCGCTGATCACCGCGGTGGTCGCGTTCGCGCTGCTGGGCCTGCAAACGCTGGGCTACCGGCCCTTCGAGCGGGCGATCGCCGGGTTGCTGCTGCTGATCATCGCCGGTTTCGCCTACGAGCTGCTGCAGATCGGCCCAGAGCCGGCCCAGGCCATCTCCGGGTTGGTGCCGACGCTACCCAGCGGCAGCGCCTACCTCGCGGTGGGGATCGTCGGCGCCACCGTGATGCCGCACGTCGTCTACCTGCACTCGGCGCTGATGAGCCGCCGGGTGGCGTGCTCGAACGACGACGACCGACGTCGGGTGCTGCGCTTCGAGCGCTGGGACGTGGTCGTCGCGCTCGGCCTCGCCGGGGTGATCAACCTGTCGATGCTGTTGGTCGCCGCGAAGCTCTTCCACGCCACCGGGAACACGGACATAAGCACCATCGAGGATGCGCACACGGGCCTCGCCACGCTCGCCGGTGGTGCCGCCGCCCTGGTGTTCGCGGTCGCCCTGCTCGCGTCCGGGATCTCTTCGTCCGGCGTCGGCACCTTCGCCGGGCAGGTCGTCATGGCGGGGTTCATCGACTTCCGGATTCCGTTGCTGCTGCGCCGGTTGATCACGATGGTGCCGGCGCTCGTGGTCATCGCGCTCGGCATGAACACCACCGACGTCCTCAACTTCAGCCAGGTCGTGCTGAGCTTCGGCATCCCCTTCGCGCTGATCCCGCTGCTGCTGGTGACCCGGGACCGCGCGGTGATGGGGAAGTTCGCCAACCCGCGCTGGCTGACGACGGTGATGACCCTGATCACCACCCTGATCGTCGGCCTGAACTGCTACCTCCTCTACGACCAGTTCGTCGGCTGACCGGCGGTTGACTTTATGCAGGCATTTGCCTGCATAAAGCCGGGCGTGCCTGCTGAGCTGGAGAAGGTCTTCAAGGCGCTCGCCGATCCGACTCGGCAGTTCCTGCTGGACACGCTTCACGAGCGCAACGGGCAGACGCTGGGCGAGCTCCTGCGAGCAGTTGGACACGGCACGCCAGCCGGTGACCCAGCACGTGCCCGTCCTCGAAGTGGCCAACCTGATCAGCACGGTCCGGCGAGGTCGGGAGAGGTTTCATTACCTCAATCCCGTTCCCCTCGGCGAGATCCAGGACCGGTGGATCCACAAGTTCGAGGGCCCGCGCGTTCAAGCGCTGAGCGCGCTGAAGCGGCGAGCGGAGGAGGACCGCATGAGCCCTCCTAGTCGGACACGTTGCTGTGGCCCCAGAACTGCGCCGTCAGGTCGGGGTCGGTCAGCGCGCGGGTGATCTCGGCGGCCGATGACCGGACCATCGCGCGGCGGGCGCCGGGAACGAATTCCCGGCGCCCGCCTGCCTCGAGTGATCAGAATTCTTCTTCGTCGCCCTCGAAGACCTCTTCCATGATCTCGCCCGCGACCATGCCGCCGAGGAAGCCGACGCCGGCGCCGAGCGCGGCGCCGGCGACCATGCCGCCCATCCCGGAACCGCGCCGATGGTGCTCTTCGTGGTAGCCGTGCGGGTGGTGGCCGTAGCCCTGGTGGTCGTAGCCGCCCAAGTGGTGACCCATGCCGCCGCGTCGTTCGACGGCCTGCTCCAGCCAGCCGTGGATCTGCCCCGCCCAGTCGGTGGTGAGCGCTACCTCGTGGGTGACGTGGAAGCGGCCGAAGGAGTCCTGGCTTGGGGTGAAGAACCCGCCACGTTTATCGGCCTCCAGCACCACGTCCAGCCCGTGCGGGTTGGCGACGAAGGTCAGCTCGACCTCGTTGATGCGTCCGGAGAACTGCGGCGGCGGGAAGAACTCGATCTCCTGGAAGAACGGCAGTTCCTGGCGGACGCCGTGCAGGTGGCCGTGCTCCAGGTCGGCGCTCTTGAAGTGGAAACCGAGCTGGGAGATTGCTTCGAGCACCTTCTCCTGCGAGGGCAGGGGTTCCACGATGACCGGGTCGAGGTCGCCCTTGTCCGCGACCTTGGCGATGGCCAGTTCGGTGCGCACGCCGAGCGTTATCCCGTGCAGGTGCTGGCCGTGGACACTGGTGATCGGCGTTTCCCACGGCACGGGCAGCTCAAACGGGATGGTCTTGTTCTCGGTCTCGCGCAGCGCGAAGTGCCCGGCCACCACGGCGCGGTGGAACTCCACCCCGGCGTGTCCGTCGCGGCCGCCGTGCTCGGTCTCGATGCGGGTGACGAAGCCGAGCGCGACGTGCTCGACGTTGACGTCCTGTTTGCCGCCGGTGATGCGGACCTCGCCGACGAGGTGCTCGCCCGGGCGGACGTGGGGGCGGTGCAGCACAGTGTCCACCGACGGGCCGCCGACACCGAACGCGCCCAGGAGCTTCTTGAAGACCATTTTGTTGGCCCTTCCTTCTCTCTTCGCTGCCAGTTGATTGCGGTGCGTGTTCTCGAATGGGTAGCGGGTGGTGCGGCTCCTCGGTCGATCGGAGATTCGGCGCGGCCCGGTCAGCGTGGCTCTGCGGGGCCGCGAGCCTGCGCGATGCACTTCGGAGCTTCCGCGTTCGACGTCCCGGCAGGCCGAGGGGGCATGCGCAGGAAAGGGGAGTTGGTCGTCCGGGGAAGAAGCGCTCGCCGGTTCTCGGCTGCACGGCGCGCAAGCGCGCAGAAATCAACTCTCCCCAGTGGTCCGAAGTGGACGATGTCCGGGCCCGCGGGTGACATCGGCTCGCGGACGTGTGGCGGCACGGCTCCGCGCAGTCTGTCGGTTTGCGGTGGCGTCAGCGTCCTCGTGGGGTCCGCACTCCTCGAACTGCGAGGAGCGCGGCCGAGACTGCCAGGATCATCGTCCATGTCCATTGGAACGGAACAGTAGAGCAGCGAGTTCCGGACAAACACCCCAAAAATCGTGATCAACACAACATCGCCCGTTCGGCTGAGTCGGCGCGAGTTCGTGATCTGCGGAGACTCGACCGGCTGGGCGTACGGCCTGCGATCGCCCAAGGCGAATAGTGTGATCTCGATCTAATCTGCTCGGTTCGGCAAATCGGCGACAACACCTGGATCGTCTCCGGACGACTGCGCCCGGACGAGCTGGCCGAGTCAACCGGATTCGCCATGCCCGACGGGGACTACGAGACCGTCGCCGGCTTCGTGCTGGCTCGACTGGG
>NZ_JBSFLZ010000033.1:0-56665 GCF_053599315.1 Saccharopolyspora sp. NPDC000995 | reverse complement strand
GACCAGGACCGATCTCGGCGATCACCTCGCCGTCGACCAGCACGTCCACCGGATCGCCCACGCCGTACGGGCGGACGTCCTTCTGTTGGAGTGTCGGGTTGGCGTCGATCGATCGCACTGTGGATGGACATGGCATCCACCTGGCGGCCACGCTGGCCGTCGCGGCGCCGCACCAGATCGCCCGCGGCCGCAGCGGTCCCGGGCTGGTGCTGCGCTCCGACGATCTGCGGCGGGCCATCCGGGAAGGGCGTGAGGGGAACCTGGTGCTGTTCGCGGTGGATGCGTCGGGGTCGATGGCCGCCAGGGAGCGGATGTCGGCGGTCAGCGGCGCCGTTGTGTCGCTGCTGAGGGACGCCTACCAGCGGCGAGACAAGGTCGGCGTGGTGACCTTCCGCGGCGACTCCGCGGAACTCGCGCTGCCGCCGACGTCCTCGGTTGACGTCGCGGCCGCGCGGATGCGGGGGCTGCGCACCGGCGGTCGCACGCCGCTGGCCGACGGGCTGCTGCGAGTTCGCCGAGTGGTGCAGATCGAGCGGATGCGGGATCCGAATCGGCGGACCCTGCTCGTGCTGCTGACCGACGGAAAAGCCACCGTGCCGGTGAACCCCGATGTCGGCGGGCGGCTTCGGGCCCAACGCGCCGTCGACGACGCGCTGCGTTCGGCCGGGCTGCTCGCCGAGGCGGGCGTGGCCTCCGTCGTGGTGGATTGCGAGAGCGGGCCGGTCCGCCTCGGGTTGGCCGCCCGCCTCGCGGCCGCGCTGGGCGGCCCTTGCCTGCGGTTGGAGGAGCTTTCGGCCGGCAACGTCGCGGGCGTGGTGCGCGCGGTCCGGGACGAGCGGCGCGCCGCTTGATCTCGTTTTGGTTACGAGATCCGGCGTTCTGCCTTCTGGCCCAGCCGACTGATTGGTACGGTACTGCCGTCCACCTGACCCCCAGGGGTGGACTTCCAAGATGCCCCCGCGCTCCCGGCGACCCCCAGGCTGGTCGAGCGCGGGGGCTCTTTTCCGGCCGTCCGGATCAGCTCGTTTCGGCGAGCTTCACCTGGCCCGGCCAGCGCGGACAGGCTCGTTTCGCTTCTGGTAGCGGAAGCGGCACGCGGACGCGGTGATCAGCAGGGGAACCGCGGTGGCGGCGGCGATTCCGAAGACCAGCGAGTACGAACCTCGCTGGATGAACGGACCCGCAGCAGCCGAAGCGACCGCGCTCCCGAGGAACAGCGCCGCGGCGAACAACGCCACGGCGGTGCCCCTGGCCTCCGGGACCACCGACGTCACCCAGGTCTGCAGCGACGAATGCATGAACGACCAGCCGCCACCGAGCAGCAGCGCCGCGACCACGACGGTCGCGATGTTGGCGTCGGCCGTCACGACCAGGTATCCGAGCGCCATCGCGGTGCCGCCGATCGCGATCAGTTGCCAGACCGCCAGCCGCCGCCCCAGCATCTTGACCAGCCTGGAGAACAACCAAACGCCGGCGCCGTAGGTGGCGGTGGCGAGGCCGGCCACGGCGACGTCGACACCCTCCTGCACCAGTGCCGAGGCGAGGAACGTCATGGTGCCCAAAAGCACCGCGCCCTCGACGAACACCAGCCCGAAGACCAGCAGGGCCCAACGATTCCCCAGCACCGCCATCAGGTGGCTGCGCACGCCCTCGACCTGGCTGCGCTCAGGTTCCGGAAGCTTGCGGAGCAGGAATGAGCACAGTGCGGCGCACCCTGCCGGGACGGCGAAAACCGTGCGCCAATCCAGGAAACCGGCCAACAGTCCGCCGACGGCGGTCGCCAGCGCGGTGCCCATCGCCGACGCCGCCATCAGGTCCGAAAGGGCGGCCTGACGGTTCTTCTGCGGCACGGTGTCACCGACGTATGTCAGCGAAGCTGGAACGACGGCGCCCATGCACGCGCCGGTGATGGCGCGCGCCACGACCAGTGCGGTCAGGTTCGGCGCCAGCGCGGAGACCACGCCCGCCGCAGCGGCACCGAGCAGCGTGCCGCGCATGACCGGAACGCGCCCGAACCGATCCGACAGCAAACCCCAAACCGGTTGGGAGAGGCCATAAGCGAGGAAGTAGCCGCTCGCAACGGCGACCGCCGCCCCCAAGGGCACCTGCAAACCGAGCGCGATCAGCACCAGCATCGGCGTGACAGCGAAGCGGTCGAAATTGGAGATCAGCGTGGCGGCGGACAACACCGGCGGCGGCCTGGTAGACATCGGGCGGCTCCTGGTGGATTGGGACGCCCGTCCATGTTCGCCCTCCGCGCCGGCTCGCGACGCGTGAAGTTGGCCACGTTCGTCCCGGGAACCGAGTTGGTCCGTTAGGGGTTTTCGGTCCGGCATAAGGACGAATCTCGCAATTGTCCGGAAGCCGGAGCTGTCGGCGGTGCTAGCTTCAGGCGCGCTGAAGCCAGATTGGACAGCCTGGGGGAAGCCGGATGAAGGAGCCAATCGGAGCGGCAGCCGACGCAGCAGTCGGACTCGCTGCCACGAGCGATGCGATGCAAGGCGTCATCAGCGCGGCCAACAGCGGCCGATTCCGCGTAACCCAGGAGGCAGGTGACGAGCTGATCAGGATTTTCCTGGATTTCCAGGACGCGTTGGGTTCTATGCGCCGCGACGGTCGACAGCTCAACCACCGCACCTTGCTCGGAGACAGCCCTGCGGGCAAGACGATCAGTGATTTCAATCAGCAGGTCGCGGCCGGCGGGGACGGCCGATCGTATGAAGAAATGCTCTTACACTTGCACGAAAGGGTGCCGCAGGTGATCGAAGCCATCAAGAAAGGCATCCGGACATACCGAGAAATCGATGAGGGAAACGCCGAATTCGGTGTGCCGACATGAGATAGAGGTTGTCCAGGTGGGTAAAAATGGTTCGTGTTCCGCTGCGCTGGCAGCGTTGCTGTCCTTGCTCCTCGGCGCTGCCGCCTGCAGCTCGAAACAGCCTGGGGTCCCGGCCCAGACCGATCAACCGGAACCAACGTATGCGAGCAGTGTCTATTCCGGCTTGGCAGCGATGGACGCATGCCAAGTCTTCAACCCCGACCAGGCGTCGCAGCTCGGCCTGGAGGGCACCGGCGAAGTGAAGAACTTCGCCGGTGGCCGCGGTTGCGACTGGAAAACCGCCGACGGCGGTATCCGGGTCGTCCTCTACGACACTACGAGACTGGACCAACTGAACCTGTCCGATGGTCGGGTCGAGCCCACCACTTTCGCCAGTCGGGACGCCAGAATCCAGCGCGATGCATTGGGGCCTGGTGACTGCTCCCTCCTATTCGCGGCCGGTGGGTCGTCCTCGGTTTCGCTGGACGCGTCCTCGAACGACATGAACACCGAGGCGGCCTGTCTGTTCGCCCAGCAGGTCGGGCAATTGGTCGAAGCTAAGCTCCCGGAAAACTGAACAACGCTCGCAGAATCGAAAAAAATCGACGGAAAACTGAAAATGGTTTCGAGGGGGAGTTATGACGTCTCCGTCGGGCGGGGGATCGGAATACATCGCCGACCACGAGCATTCCACGTACGAACAGCGGCGTCAGCAGTACGCCGGGCTGGCTGACATACCGCTTGTCGGCGATGCGCTGACTAAAGCGCTTTCGCGGGCACAGGCCGCGCAGCAGGCCGCGAAGTACGGGCAGCAGCAGGCCGCGGCGCTGTCGGTCGATCAAGAGCTGCGCGAAAAACCGAGTGAGTTGGGGAACACGCACTACCTCTCCTACGGGCACGCGGAACTGGCGCGGTTCGTCCAGGAGAACTTCGACCCGGCCGCAGTGCACGATGTCGGTCGCATCTACCACGACCACGGCCAGAAGTTCCTCGACTTCGCCGAGCGGATCAGGCAGGCCGCGGCCAAGACCCAGGACACCTGGGAAGGCGCGGCGGGTGACGCCATGCGCGCGCACGTCACGCAGTTGGCCGATCACATGTCGCACTCCGGTAATGCCGCGCAGTTGACCGGCAACCAGATCGGCTTGCAAGCCGAGGTGGGGGAGCGGGCGCGGAACTCGATGCCGGACGTGGTCGAGTTCGACCTGAAGGGAGAGCTGAAGGACTACGTCTCCGACCCCAATCCGTTCACCGCCATCAGCCGGGCGAACGCGATCGTGGAGAAGCAGCAGAAGAGCCAGGCCGCGCATCAGGAAGCAGCCGAGGTGATGTCGAAGATGGAGTCGGACTTCGGGTCGGCCGCCGCGCAGACCCCGGCGTTCGTGCCCGCGCCGCGTGCGCCGGAGGAGCAGACCAGCACTCCACCGCAGCAACAGCAGCACACGCTCGGTTCCATCGACTCGTCGATCAGCACATCGGGCAAGCCTTCGTCGACTCATTCGGCTTGGGTCGGTCCGACCCCGTCGTTGCCGCCGCACAGCCCGCCGAGTTCCCCGCCGGTACCGCCGAACAGCACGATCCCGGTGTGGCAGCAGGGCATGGTCTCGCCGGGGCCGGACACCCGGTGGAATCCGCAGACCAGCCAGTGGGAACGCCGCAATTCCTACAGCGGGCGGTGGGCTCCGCTGGCGCCCGACCAGCAGCGTCCGGGGCCCGGCGGCGGGCCGGGTGCTGGCGGTGGCCGTCCCGGCCCCGGTGGTGCCGGCCGGGGTGGCGGCATGGGTGGTGCCGGTCGGATCGGTGGTGCCGGTGGCTCGCTCGGCGCGGGTGGCCGCTGCGGCGTCGGCGGACTCGGTGCGGCCGGAGGTGCGACCGCCGGAGGCACCGGTGCGGCGGGTGCGCGTGGTGGTGCCGCGATGGCCGGTGGCGGTGCCGCCGGGCGCGGTCAAGGTGGCAAGTCCGAACAGGACGAAGAGCGCGCGACCAAGTACGTGCTCGACACCGATGAGGTGTGGGAAGACCTCGGGCTGCCGAAGGTTGCGCCTCCGGTGTTCGGCGAATAGCTCGTTGGTTTCTCAGGGAGTCGGGGCATTTCCGGAGGGGAAGTTATGCTCGATTCGTTCACGCTTTCCGCGGAAGCGGCGGACATCCTCGGCGAAGATCTGCGGATCGACCTGCGGCAGTTCCCGTTCGAGATACCGCACTTCGGCGCCACCATCGACGATCGGGCCCGGCTGCGCAGGGACGTCTGGAGCGGGTTGGAGCGGCGGCGGTTGGCGGAGCGCGGCCGGGCGGAACCGGCGCTGGAGCAGGCGCTGAACCTGTTGCACAGACCGGAGATTTCGGTGGCGGTGACCTCCTACGATGGTCGGGCCGACGCCGTCTATCGGGCGCGGGCGGCGGTGGCCGGCAGCGCTGGGGTGGTGGCGGTCCAGGAGGAGCAGGGCCTGCGGATCGAGTTCATCGACGCCCGCGGGTTGTCCCGGGTTTGCGTCGAGCTGCTGCCGGATGTCCCGGCGGGAAAGCTCGAAGCGGGCACGATCGCAGCCGCCGGTGAGCCGGAACCGGAGCGCGTGGCCAACGACGAGCCGGACTCGTGGCTGGCGACGGCGAGCATCTCCGGCCACGGTGGCGGTGATCTCCGCAAGGTGCAGAAGATCATGGCGTTGCCGGTGTGGCGGGTCGGCTATTTCATGGTGACGGGCGGAAGGCAGGTGCGGTCCCCGGCGATCGGCTGGCGCGACACTGAGGAAGGCCGCTACAGCGTCACGACGAGGCGCAACAACGACGGCGAGCACTGGAACACCTTCGGCCCGGCGGACAAAGCCCGCCTGCACCGCTACCTCGACGAGCGACTCGCCGCCTTCCATCTCGAAAGCTGACCCCGGGCGACCCGGCGCATCCGGGGGAGGCGGCGGTGCCCGACCGGCGATGGTCGGTGCCGGTTCCCGAAACCGCGACAGCACCAACGGCACCCGGTGCGCGGATTACCGTGTATCACGTTTCGGTGACCGACAGTGGCAGAGCGAGGTCCCCGAGGACCACCTGTTCCCGCTGCGCGACTGGCTCGGCACCGCCGATGCGGCTGTAAAGCGGCAGAGGCCCGAACCGTGGTATCCCGGAAATTCACCTGGGTGCCCGAACGGGATCGACCCACCTGCGGGTTGGCGATGTCGCCCCTGTGCGCTCGCCGCCGCAGTCCGTGCGGTCGTCGTGGACGAGCCGCAATCTGACGATCTCTGACGAGCAGGAAGACCTGTGCCGGGGGGCCGCAGGCACGAGCCGAGCGAACCGACGCTGTTGCGGCCCGGTCCGCCCGTTAAGGTCGGTGCATGCCTCAGGGACAGCCTTCGACCGTGCCGAACGACGGGTTGACCACTCGCCAGCGCCGCAACACGCCGCTCGTCGTGGTGCACACCGGTGAGATGAAGGGCAAGTCCACCGCCGCGTTCGGGCTCGCGCTCCGCGGCTGGAACCAGGGCTGGTCGATCGGCGTGTTCCAGTTCGTCAAGTCCGCGAAGTGGCGCGTCGGCGAGGAGTCGGCGTTGCGCGCGCTGGGACGGTTGCACGACGAAACCGGTGAGGGCGGCCCCGTCGAGTGGCACAAGATGGGCGAAGGCTGGTCCTGGACCCGCAAGAAGGGCAGCGAGGACGACCACGCCGCGGCCGCGCTGGAGGGCTGGCGGGAGATCGCCCGTCGGATCGGCGAGCAGCGCCACGGCCTCTACGTGCTGGACGAGTTCACCTATCCGCTGCACTGGGGCTGGGTCGACGTCGCTGAGGTCGTCGAGACCCTGCGCGACCGACCCGGGCACCAGCACGTCGTGATCACCGGACGCTACGCCCCGCAGGCGCTGATCGACGCTGCCGACCTCGTCATGGAGACCACCAAGGTCAAGCACCCGATGGACGCTGGCCAGAAGGGCCAGAAGGGAATCGAGTGGTGACCGGTGCGCTTCCGCAAGCCCGGTTGATCGTGGCGGCTCCCGCATCGGGACAGGGCAAGACGACGGTGGCGACCGGGTTGCTGGGCGCGCTGCGGCGCCGGGGCACCGTGGTCGCGCCATTCAAGGTCGGCCCGGATTACATCGACCCCGGGTACCATCGGCTCGCCGCCGGCCGCCCCGCCCGCAACCTCGATCCCGTGCTGGTCGGGGAGGACCGCATCGCGCCGCTGTTCCGGCACGGTGCCGCCGGGGCCGAGTTGTCCATCGTGGAGGGTGTTATGGGGCTGTTCGACGGCCGCATCGGGCCCGGGGACGGGGTCGCGGTCGGCTCCACCGCGCACGTCGCTCAACTGCTGAGCGCGCCGGTCGTGCTGGTCGTCGATGCCAAGGGGCAAAGCCACAGCCTCGCCGCGCTGCTGCACGGTTTCCGCAGCTACCGACCGGAGGTCCGGGTCGCAGGCGTCATCCTCAACCGAGTCGGCTCGCCGCGGCACGAGGAGGTGCTCCGCGACGCCGCCGACAACGCGGGTCTCCCGGTGCTCGGCGCGATCCCGCGCACCGAGGACCTCGCCGTTCCGTCGCGCCATCTCGGTCTCGTCCCGGCTGCCGAGCACGGCGGGGAGGCCGTCCGCGCGGTCGACGCGATGGCCGACGTCGTTGCCCGGTCAGTGGATCTCGACGCGGTGTGCGCGCTCGCGCGCTCGGTTCCCGCGCTGCCCTGCCCCGCCTGGAATCCGCGCGACGAGGTGGTACCGCAGGCGGGGCCGGTGGTCGCGGTGGCCGGTGGGCAGGCATTCACCTTCGCCTACGCCGAGCACGCCGAGCTGCTCGAAGCCGCCGGTGCCGAAGTCGTCGTCCTCGACCCGCTCAACGACGAGCGGCTGCCGGAACGCACCGCGGGTTTGGTGCTGCCGGGCGGTTTCCCCGAACAGCACGCCGCCGAACTGTCGGCGAACACCGCTCTGCGCGAGGAGATCGCGGCGTTCGCTGCCACCGGCGCGCCGATCCACGCCGAGTGCGGCGGGCTGCTCTACCTGGCAGCGGAGGTGGACGGCCACCCGCTGTGCGGGGTGCTCGACGCGCGGGCGCGGATGTCGCCGCGGTTGGTGCTCGGCTACCGCGACGCGGTGGCCGCCGCCGATTCAGTCCTATTCGCCGAAGGAGCACGAGTGAGCGGGCACGAATTCCACCGCACCGTCCTGGAACCCGGCAGCGGACCGCAACCCGCCTGGATGTGGCGCGGCGCGACCGGTGTCCAGCGGGAAGGCTTCGTGCAGGTAGGAGGCGTGCACGCCTCCTACCTGCACACCCATCCGGCCGGGCAGCCCGGCGCGGTCCAGCGGTTCGTGGCGAGGTGCGCTTGATGCGGCTGGTCGGTGTCGGGGTCGGCCCCGGCGACCCGGAAATGCTGACCCTGGCCGCGCTGCGCGAGATCCGGGAGGCGGGCACAGTGTTCGTCCCGGTGCTCTCCGCCGACGAGCAGGGTCGGGCGGAAGCCATCGTCCGCGCGCACCTGGGTAACGACGACCGGGTGCAGCGGCTGGTCTTCGCGTTGGCCGATCCGGTGGACGGCCCCCAGGACCGGCGACGCAGGCACTGGTACGAGGCCGCCACGGTCGTCGCGCGGCGGCTGCGTGCTCAGGGCGGCACCGTGGCCTTCGCCACCCTCGGGGATCCCGCCGTGTATTCGACCTTCAGCTACCTCGCGGGCACTGTGGCCGAGCTGTTGCCCGAGGTCGAACTGGCCACCGTGCCGGGGATCACCGCGATGCAGGCCACGGCCGCACAAGCAGGCGTGGCGCTGACCGAAGGTGCCGAATCACTCACCGTGATACCGGTGATGCGTGACGTGACCGCACTGCAGGAGGCGCTGCGGGCACGCGGTACGGTCGTTGCCTACAAAGGCGGCCGGCGGCTCGGCGAACTGCGCGCCGCGATCGCCGAGAGCGGAGCCATGCAGCGCGCGGTCTACGCCGAGCACCTGGGCACGCCGGACGCGCGGGTGCTGCCGCTGTCCGATGTGTCCGAAGTGGATGACGCGCCTTATCTGTCCACTGTGGTAGTGCTTCCACCCCGAGGCGGAAGAGGAGAACAATGGTGACTGGCCGGATCTCGTTCATCGGTGCCGGACCGGGCGCGGCCGACCTGATCACGGTCCGCGGTGCCCGGCGGATCGCCGAAGCCGACATCGTGGTATGGGCTGCGAGCCTGGTCGCGCCGGAATGCATCCAGGAGCACGCGCGCAGCGATGCGGAACTGGTCGACTCCTCCCGGCTGACCCACGAACAGGCGCTGGAGATCTACCGCCGCGCCGAGCGCGACAAGCTCAACGTCGCCCGGGTGCACTCCGGTGACCCGTCGCTGTGGGGCGCTGTCCAGGAACAGCACGACGCGTGCGCGCGGATGAACCTGGAAGTCGAGATCGTGCCGGGCGTTCCGGCGTTCTCCGCCGCGGCGGCCGCCGTCGGGCGAGAGCTCACCGTGCCGGAAGTCGCCCAGTCGCTGGTGCTGACCCGCCTGGAGGGCGGCAAGACGCCGATGCCCGAAGGCGAGAAGGTTCGCGAGTTCGCCAAGCACGGCACCACGATGGCGCTATTCCTCTCCGCCGCGCGCACCGGCCAGCTAGTCGAGGAACTGCGGGCCGGCGGCTACCCCGACGACACCCCGGTGCTGGTGGCCTACAAAGTCACCTGGCCCGATGAGCTGCTGCTTCGCACTAACCTCGCCGACCTGGAGAAGACCGTCAAGCAGCACAAGCTCTGGCGGCACACGCTGTTCATCGTCGGCAAGGGCCTCGCCAGCTCGGGAACCCGCTCGCACCTCTACCACGCGGGGCACTTCCACACCTACCGCCGAGCCGACCCGGCCGCGCGCCGCGCGCTGCGGGCCGAGCGCCCCACCGCCGCGGGCCGCCGCGCGGAGAGCGCCGTGAAGCCCGCCCCCAGCGCCGAAGACCCGGGGGAGCGGGTGCGCGACTCCGACGTCGCCTGGTGGGCGGTGCGCGACTGGCAGGAGAGCGCCCGCGGCGCGGCGCGGGTCGCGGCGAACCGCGCGGCCCCGGCCCGTCGGGTGGACGCCGCGCAGTCCCAGTTGTTCACCGACGACCTGACGGCGGGCGAACGGCCTGTTGGTGCCGTGGAGGTGGGTGAAGGGTCCGTTGGCTCCGATGCGCGTGTTGGTGCGGTGGGGGGCGAACGGCCTGTTGGTGCCGTGGAGGTGGGTGAAGGGTCCGTTGGCTCCGATGCGCGTGTTGGTGCGGTGGGGGGTGAACGGCCTGTTGGTGCCGTGGAGGTGGGTGAACAGTCCGTTGGCTCCGATGCGCCGGAGCCGGAGCCGCGCCGGACCTCGGCGGCCAGCACGACGGTTACCCGGGCCACGGCGCAGGCCGTTCCCGCGAAGCGGGGTGGAACGAAGTCCGGGGCGAAGAGCGCGGCGACGAAGTCCGCGGCGAAACCGGCCGCGGTGAAGCGGACGAAGTCCGCGACCACCTCGACGGCAGCGGCGAAGGCGAAGCCCGCCGCGCGGCGCAAGTCCCCGGCGAAGCCGGATGAGCACAGCGAGTAACGAGGCGCAGCCGCCGCTGCGGGAGCCGGACCTGCCGCGCACCGCGAAGGTCCGGCCCAAGGCGCTGCGCACCGGGTTCACCACGGGTGCGTGCTCCGCGGCGGCGGCCCGGGCGGCGGCCCAACTGCTCGCCACCGGAGACCTCCCGGCCACGGTGGACATCCCGTTTCCGGACGGCAGGTACCGGCGCTTCCAGGTCGATTCGGGATCGATCGGGCCCGCCACCGCAGTGGTCGTCAAGGACGCGGGCGACGATCCCGACGTCACGCACGGCGCTCGGATGACCGCGTCGGTCACCGCCCGCGATGATGGCGAGATCGTGCTGCACGGCGGAGAAGGCGTCGGCGTCGTGACCAAGCCGGGCCTCGGCCTGGAGGTCGGCGGACCGGCGATCAACCCGGTGCCCCGCGAGATGATCACCAACGCGGTGCGCGAGGCGCTCGGCGCGCGCGGCGCGGACGTCACGATCACCGTGCCCGGCGGCGAGAAGATGGCCTACAAGACCACCAACCGGCGGTTGGGCATCTTCGGCGGCATCTCGATCCTCGGCACCACCGGCATCGTGCGGCCGTTCTCCACCGCGTCCTGGCGGTCCAGCGTCGAACAGGCGGTTTCCGTGCTCGCCGCGCAGGGCGGCCGGGTTGCGGTGCTGTCCACCGGCGGTCGCACCGAGAAGGCCGCGATGCGGCTGCTGCCCGACGAGCCCGAGGTGGCGTTCATCGAGGTCGGCGACTTCACCGGTGCAGCGCTGCGTCGCGCCGTCGAGCACGGGCTGGACGAGGTCGTGTTCGTCGGCATGATCGGCAAGCTGACCAAGCTCGCCTCCGGCGTGGTGATGACGCACTACACAAGGTCCAAAGTGGACACGGCGTTGCTCGGCAGGCTGACCGGCGAGTTCGGTGGCGCTCCCGAGCAGGTCGCCGAGATCGAGCAGGCCGCCACCGCCCGCCGGGCCTACGAGGTGTGGCAGCACAGCGGGCTGCTCTCGGCGTGTGCGCACCGGCTCTGCGGGCAGGTGGCAGCAGTATTGGAGCGGTTCAGCGAGGAATGCGGCCGTCGGCTGCGTGTTCGGGTCGCGATGGTGGACTTCCAGGGTGAACACGTGGTGGCGGCCACCGAGGCGAGGTGGGTGACGTGGCAGTCACGGTGATCGGGGTCGATGGTGGCGACTTGCCGAAGGGCGGTGCCGAAGCACTGGAGTCGGCGCGGCTCGTGGTGGGCGGCAGACGGCACCTCGAAGTGCATGCGCCGGAACACGTGCGAAAGCTCGAGCTGGGGCCGCTGGAACCGGCGCTGAACGCCTTGTCGTCGCTGTCCGGTGACGAGAACGGCGTGGTGCTGGCCTCGGGCGATCCCGGCTTCTTCGGTGCGGTCCGAGCGCTGCGCGAACGCGGCATCCGGTGCACGGTGCTGCCCTCGACCTCCAGCGTTCAGCAGCTGATGGCGCGCGTCGGCCGCTCCTGGGACGACGTCGTGGTGGTCAGCGCGCACGGCCGCGACCTCCGCCAGGCGATTAACGTCTGCCGCGCGCGACCGGCGGTGGCGGTGCTGACCGCGCCGAAGGCGGGCCCGGCCCAGATCGCATCCGGGCTGGCCGGTTGGCGCCGGACCATGGTCGTCGCCGAGGACCTCGGCGGGCCGAACGAGTCGGTGGTCACCATCGAACCGGCCGAGGCGGCCAAGCGCACCTGGTATGAGCCGAACATCGTGCTTTCTCTGACGGAGCTGGACGACGTGCCGCACCGGGGCTGGATCGCCGGCGGCGAGCCGGTGCCGCCGGCGACCGGCTGGGCGCTGTCCGAGGACGAGTTCTCCCACCGCGACGGCATGATCACCAAGGCCGAGGTGCGGGCCGTGGCGCTGGCGAAGCTCGCGCCGAGGCCGGGGACGCTGGTCTGGGACGTCGGGGCGGGATCCGGTTCGATGGCGGTGGAGTGCGCCCGGATGGGAGCGGCGACGATCGCGGTGGAGTCCGACGAGGCCCAGGTGGTGCGGTTGATCACCAACGCGGCGAGCCACGGCGTGGACGTCCGGATCGAGGAGGGCGCGGCGCCGCAAGTGCTGCGCAACCTGCCACGGCCCGACGCGATCTTCGTGGGTGGCGGCGGCACCGAGGTCGTCGCGGCGTGTGCGCACGCCGGAGCGTCCCGCGTCGTGGTTGCGCTGGCGGCGCTGGACCGGGTCGGGCCAACCCGCGACGCGCTGCGGGCGGCGGACTACGAGGTGGAGGGCGTGCAGCTGTCGGCGGCAAGGCTGGCGGAACTGCCCGACGGCGCGTCCCGCCTGGAAGCGGCCAACCCGGTCGTGCTGATCTCCGGATGCCGGAAACAACGCTGACGGGCCGGAGTTTTCGCATTTCAGGGCCCGTGAGTACTTTTGGGTGAGATAGCCCCCGAACGCAATCGCGGCCGTTGACCAGCGCTGGGTTCCCGGCCCTGGATGTCGATGTTCGGGAAGATGACTTGCTGGCTCGGGGTGGCCGCTTCGCGTGGGCGACGTTGTCGACGACCTTCAGGCCTGGGGGGCCCGATCGGCGCGCATCTCCGGAAAAGCGCCGACGGCTGATCAAGGCCGGACAACGCATCTGGGCTGGGCCGCGCTGGCGCAGACGTCAGCACGAGGTTCGCAGCCGCCGACGCGGCTACCCCTAAACTGCCGGGCAGAACTGAACGCAGAATCAGAACGCGGCGAGAAGGTGCCCGGCATCGGGATTCGGCCTGGCGCGACGCTGCCCGGACAACGGCGGCTGACGGCGTCCGCGCGAGAAACATCGACGAGGTAGAGGAGCAGCAGTGATCGGTCTGTTCGCGGTGACCGCGGCGGGGCGGCGGGCGGCCGCCGAGCTGGCCGGACGGCTGGGGCCGGAGGCGGTCGTCGCCGACGGGCCGATCGGTCCCGCCGTGCGCCGGCTCTGGGACCATCTGGACGCGGCGGTGTTCTTCTTGGCCAGCGGCGCTGCGGTGCGGCTGGTTGCGCCGCTGCTGCGGGACAAGCACACCGATCCCGGTGTGGTCTGCGTCGACGAGGCGCGCCGCTTCGCCATCTCCCTGGCCGGTGGCCACGCCGGAGGCGCCAACGCGCTCGCTGAGCAGGTCGCCGATGTGCTCGGCTGCACCCCGGTGGTCACTACCGCGACCGACAGCATCGGCACCACCCCGCTGGACGAACTCGTCGACCAGCTCGACGCCAGCGTGGACGGTGACCTGGCGGCCTGCGGCGTCGCGATCCTGGACGGCTGGCCGGTCCGCCTGGTCAACCCGCACGGCTTCCCGCTTCCCGCTCTGCCGTCCAACGTCGCCACCGCCGCCGAAGCGCCACTGTGGACGGTCGTGATCGACGACCGGCGGCCAACGCAGGACGAGGAGCGGACGCTGCGGCTCATCCCGCGCACCCTGGTCGTCGGCATCGGATCCGCGCGGGGCGTCTCGCGGACGGCGGTGACCGAGACGGTCGCGCGGCTGGACCGCGAGCACGGTCTGGACCCGAGGGCGATCCGCGCGGTGGCCAGCGTCGACCTGAAGGCCGACGAGGACGGCATCCTCGAAGCCTTGCAGGACCTGAGCTTCTGGTACTCCGACGGCGGGGAGGAGCTGTCGCTGCTGACCTATCCGGCGGCGGCGCTGGCCGGTGTCGAGGTGCCCAACCCCAGCGAGGTGGTGCGCGCCGAGGTCGGCACGCCCTCCGTCGCGGAGGCATCCGCGCTGCACGCGGCCGCCGAACTGGGAGCCGGGGCGCCCGTCGAGCTGGTGGTGCCGAAGATCAAGGGCGACAACGTGACCGTCGCCGCCGCCCGCATCCAACCGCGCGGTCGGCTGGCCATCATCGGCATCGGCCCGGGTGCGCCAGACCTGCGAGCCCCGCGTGCCGACATCGAGCTGCGCCGCGCCTCCGTGGTCGTCGGTCTGGACCAGTACGTCGACCAGGTGCGGCACCTGCTGCGCCCCGGCACCGAGGTGCGCGCCACCGGGCTCGGCGCCGAGGAGGCCCGCGCCGCCGAGGCGGTGGAGCTGGCCCGGGCGGGGCGGGCGGTGGCCTTGATCGGCTCCGGCGACGCCGGGGTGTACGCGATGGCCAGCCCGGCGATGGAGAAGGCCGACGTCGATATCGAGGTCGTCGGCGTGCCGGGGGTGACGGCGGCGCTGGCCGCGTCCGCGCTGCTGGGCGCGCCGCTGGGCCACGACCACGCGCTGATCAGCCTGTCCGACCTGCACACGCCGTGGGAGATCATCGAGCGCCGCGTCCGGGCAGCGGCCGAGGGTGACCTGGTGGTGTGCTTCTACAACCCGCGTTCGGAGCAGCGGCACTGGCAGCTCGGCCGGGCCCTGGAGATCCTGGCGGAGCACCGCCCGGTGACCACGCCGGTCGGCGCCGTCCGCCAGGCCAGCCGTGCTGGGGAGCGGGCGTGGTGCGCCCCGATCGGCGAATTCGACCCGGCCGAGGTGGACATGTTCACCACGGTGCTCGTCGGCTCCTCGCAGTCCACTGTGGTCGGTGGTCGGATGGTGACGCCCAGGGGTTACCGGTGGATGGCGGCGGATGCCCGCTGATCCGCTGGTGATCTCGACGGCCTGCACGGCGTGCGGGGCCTGCCTCTTGACCTGCCCGGAGCACGCCCTCCGCCCGGCCCACGGGCGCCCGGCGGTCCTGGCGGACCGCTGCACGGCCTGCGGGGAATGCGTCGAGATCTGCCCGGCGGACGCCATCGACCTGCTCCGCTGACCGATTTCGGTTTGTTCGTTTCGCCGGTGGTGGTGTGCATGCGGGGGACATCGCGAACGCACGGTACTGCCGCCGGCGGGGGCCGATGAGCTGCTGGGATTGCTCCGGGGCGCTGGATGAGCAAGGCAATGCCGCAGCGTTGATCACCCGCGACGGCTCGCGGATTGACCTGCCGGACGAACTGTAGGACGTGTCGCACGACGTGGTGTTCGCACTGGCCCGTGGCTTGGCGATCACAGTTGCCCGGGACACACGGTGCTGACGACCGGCGAGGCGGAGGAGATTTGGGGTCTCCAGGCCAACGCTCGGCCGGCTCCTCGAATCAGGCGGATGCCTTTCGAGCAGCCGGGCCGCCATCGCCGGATTCGGCTGGACGACTTGTTGGCGTACCGCGAGCGCGCTCGACGTGCCCGCGCGGCGGGCTGGATGAAATGGCGGGTGTCCGACGCGGCGGGCTTTTACGACCTCCCAGCCGACTCGGATGTCGAGCGGTGTCCGAATCAGAGCAGGAAGACTGAGCCACGACGGATGATGCGAGCTTTTCATGCGTGTGTGCTGTTCGAGCCGCTGCTCTGCGGTTCCCTCCTCGGCATCGCGGGGAGGACGCATACCGGCTGCGAAGACCTCATCAGAGCAATGACCAACGACGCCAGATATAGTCACGGGCTCGCCGCGGCAGTTCGCGGAAACGCAGAGGTGGTCGTGACGGAGAACCTCCGCGTTTTCCCGAAGGCAGCCGTGGAGCCCTACGACATCGTGGTGCTCGACCAGGACGAGTACCTGCTCGGTCTGTACTTCCTGGCTTCGGGTGCGGTGGAGTGCTTAGCTGGCTGTGATGAGTGAGCACATGTCGCCGGAGGAGTTCCGGGCGTTCGGTCGGCAGGTCGTTGACTGGATCGCCGACTACTACGCCGGTGTCGAGAAGCATCCGGTTCGCTCGCAGGTGCGGCCCGGTGAGGTCAGGTCGCAGCTCCCGGCGCATCCGCCCGAGCAGGGCGAGCCGTTCGAGCGGGTGCTGAGCGACCTCGACGCGGTGCTGATGCCGGGCGTGACGCACTGGCAGCACCCGAACTTCTTCGCCTACTTCCCGGCCAACGCCACCGGCCCGTCGATCCTCGGCGATTTGCTCTCCAGCGGGCTCGGCGTGCAGGGCATGATCTGGACGACCAGTCCCGCGTGCACCGAGCTGGAGTCCGTGGTCGTGGACTGGATGGCCGAGCTGCTGGGCCTTGCCGAGCACTTCCGCACCGACGCCGTTGGCGGCGGGGTGATCCAGGACTCCGCCTCCAGCGCTGCGCTGGTCGCCTGCCTAGCGGCGTTGCAGCGGGTCAGCGACGCGCAGGTTGCGAGTCGGGGCATCACCCGGCGGCACACGCTCTACGTCTCCGCGCACACCCACTCGTCCCTGGAGCGCGCGGCGCGGATGGCCGGCATCGGCGCGGACAACGTCCGGATCGTCGACGTCGACCCGGACTCGCTCGGCATGGACCCGAAGCACCTCGACGCCCTGATCACCGAGGACCTCGCAGCCGGCGCGGTGCCCACGCTGGTGTGCGCGACGATCGGCACCACCTCGACGACCGCGATCGATCCGGTCCGCGAGATCGGCGGCGTGTGCCGGGCGCGTGGGGTCTGGCTGCACGTGGACGCGGCGTACGCGGGCGTCGCCGCGGTGTGCCCGGAGCTGCGCTGGATCAACGACGGCGTCGCCGAGTTCGCCGATTCCTACTGCACCAACGCGCACAAGTGGCTGTTGACCAACTTCGACTGCAGCCTGCTGTGGATGGCCGACCGGCGGCCCATGATCGACGCGCTGTCGATCCTGCCCGAGTACCTGCGCAACCCGGCGACCGCGTCCGGTGAGGTGATCGACTACCGGGACTGGCAGGTGCCGCTGGGCCGCCGGTTCCGGGCGTTGAAGCTGTGGTCGGTGCTGCGCTGGTACGGCGCGGAAGGGCTGCGCGAGCACATCCGCACCACCGTCGGCCTCGCCCAGGAGTTCGCCGGCTGGGTCCGCGACGACCCGCGCTTCGAGCTGCTTGAGCCGCACCCGCTGGGCCTGGTCTGCTTCCGGCCGCTGTTTCCCGGACTGTCCACCGGGGACGCCAACGATCAGGTCTACCGGCTGATGGAATCGCTGAACGAGTCAGGGGAGCTGTACCTGACCCACACCAAGGTGGGCGGCAGGACGCTGCTGCGGCTCGCGGTCGGTTCGCCGCAGACCGAGCGGCGCCACGTGCTGGCGGCCTGGAAGCGGATCCAGCAGGCGGCGGGCTGACTTGCCGCGAGCAGCGCGTAGCGATCAGCAGGAACACGTGCGTCGGCGCTGGCCAGCGGCCCGCGGTCGCGGCTTGGAGCGCGTGAATCGCGGCTGGGGTGCTCGTCGTCGGCGCGTGGCGGTGAAGTCGCTGATCGGTGCCGTGCTGGACGTCGTCGCGCTTTGTTGATCAATCGGCCGGTCGGCGGGCGCAGTCGGGACGCGGGAGCGCTCCGGCTGGACTGGTACGCGGCGGCGGGCTGGACGCTGACGGGGCCCGCCGAGCCACTGCCGATGGTCGTCTTCGACGAGCCGTGCATCATGCGGCGGCTCGCATTGGACGCGGTGACCGAGACCGGCCGGTAGCCGGACCTGGTGTGCGAGGCGGCCGATCTGGTCGGCGTGCTCGCGGCCGCGCGATCCGGACTCCGCGTCACGCTGCTGCCCTCGGCGAAGCCGCGCCTGGATGGGCTCGTAGTGCGCGATGACCTTCCACAGTTGGAGCCCACGCCGCTGCGCGTCCGGGCACGTCCCGGACTTGCCGACGACCTCGCGGGCCTGGCGGCGCAGACGGTTCGCGAAGTCCTCGAAGCGCACTCGTGATCGCGCTGCGCACGACGTGAAGGGCACTTCTGACCGAAAAATCGGACAGCAAGTGTCCTTCCAGGTCAGGCCCGGTGTGTTCGATCTTGATACGGCGTCTGCTACGTGTAGCGCTACACAAGATCATCGCCGGGCCTGATCCTGAGCTAGGCTCGCCGACGCGCTGTGCTCATGACCGAGAGGGACATGAGCAATGGGCTACGCCCGATCACTCGCCTCAGGCAGCTGGGCTGCTTACTACCGGGAGCCACTGGCCGACGCGTCCGGCCGACGGCTGTGCGCCCGGGTGCCGAAGTCGCCGGACTACCCGACGAAGGCCACTGCCAAGGCTGCCGGGGATGCGTATGAGCTTCATCTAAGGGCTGTCTCCGCCGACCTGAACGTTGAAGTCGCACCGCGACGCGGGGTGGTGACGCTGGACGCCTACGCGCCCGGTGCCATCGACCGGGCTCCCGATCTTGCGCCCAACACCCGCGCCACCTACAAGACCGCGGTGCGCAGCGCTGGACGGGAGCACTTCGGTGAAGGCTTCCCGGTGGATCGGCTGACCGCCGACGCGGTCGAGCGCTACTACTCCAATATCGGGCACCTCGCGGCGAAGACGCGGCAGACGCGGATCATCGCCTTGGCGACCGTGGCTCGCCGGGCGATTCGCGAGGGGGTGCTGGCCACCGAGCACCATCCGGCGCACTGGGGCATCACTGTGCGCGAAGATCAGCCCGTCCGGCGGCGCGTGCTGTCGTACACCGAGCTGCACCGCCTCGCGGCGGCCATGCCAGCGCACCTGTGGGCCGCCCCGATCATCGGCCACGACACTGGGCTGCGGGTCTCGGAGTTAGCGGCCCTGTCGCTGACCGACATCGAATGGGGCGATGGCGGTCGGGCCTAATTGTGGATTACACGAACGACGAACGGCAATGGATAAGTTCTTCATCCGCACGTGAAGAACAAGGTGATCCGCCGCGTACCGCTGAGTGTCCGGGCCCTAGGGGCATGGATGTATCACGCCGGGAATTTCGTCCCTGACGGCGCGCAGCGACTTTTCTGGAAAGGTCGGCAAGGGAAGCGGAAGCTTGCTCCTGCTGGTACTGACTATTTCAGGCACACCATCCAGCGGGCGCGTGAGATCGCTCAGATTGAGCGCATGGTGGAGTCGGGACACAAGCCTCTTGTCGGGTGGCACGATCTGCGTCGTGCGTTTGCGACGAAGATCTACCGGGCAACTCGTGATGTTCGGGAGGTGCAGCATTTGATGGGTCATTCCACGGTGGCGATGACAATGAAGTACATCCTCGATTTCGAGCGCGAGGAGGAGCACAGGGAGGCAGTCGACATCGCCTTCGGAGTACAGGACTTCACTCCGCCGCAGCACCTCCTGCCGAGCGGCAGGGCCGAGACCGAGGGCTCGCACTCGTCCATGTGGGCGATCACGGAGAGCGCCGCCTAACCTGGGACGTTCTGTCCCAGAAGCGTCGAAAGCTCACCAGCTCTGCGCTGAACGGGTGGCATTCGGAAAAAAATTCACGACGATCAAGACGGTTCGACGGGGCGATCAAGGTTGTGGTCGCCCCGTCGGCTCTTTGTGCTGGTCTAGACGCTTCGCAGTGCACCGTATCTCTCAGATGAAAGAACTTTTACGGAGTCCTTGTGGTGTCTTTGCGGTGCCTTCGCGTGGCCTATGTTGTGCCTTCGCGCGATCTTGCTAGCGATCTATCTTCGTTGACGTTCTCCCGATCTGCGGTTAAAGATCGAAGACACAACGGGGACGAGCACGGCGCAAACATCATGCAAGGCCAATCAAAGATCAGTATGCCCTCCGGGAAGGGGCCCGGTGGCTGTCGCAAGGAGTTACTAGTTGCCCAAAGGAGAGGCTCGCCCGTCCGGGGTGCGGGCAATCGAAGATCCGTCGAGTGAAATCGTACTTCCGGGAACGTCTGTGTATCTCTACCTCGGGCAGGAAGTTGTCACCCGGAGGGGAGCTCAAGAAATCCTGGGAATTGGCTCGAAGGCAATGCGAGAGCTGGTCACCAACGGCGGAATTGCTCTCTTTCGCGAAGGGGTGGGTCGCCAGTGCGATCTGATCGAGGTCGCCGCTACCGCGATCAGATGCGGGCGCGGGGCCTGCAGGAGCGGGATCGGCGGGCGAGGAACGCCAAGCGGTCACGGCTTCAGTGATTCGGCCGCTGATTTGACGAACAAACTTTCGAGAAAGTATGGAGAGTTCAACGTCCGGCAGGTCGGGATGGTCCAAATTGCCTAGTTCATGAGCGCACCGGCTCCTACTACGAAGTTGTGGCCGCTGACGCGGCCGGGAACCTTGGGCACAACCCGCATGGCGTGGTCTTCGATGAGGTGCTGACCCAGCGCGATGCGCGGCTGTGGGATGCGATGCGCACCGGGATGGGCACGCGGATGCAGCCGATGATGATCGCCGCCACGACTGCTGGCGATGACCCGGCGAGCTTCGCCCGCAGCGAGCACGACGAGTGCGTGCGGATCATGGAGGACCCAGACCGCGCCCGGCACCGCTTCGCCTACGTCCGCAACGTCCCCGAGGACGCTGATCCATGGGACGAGACGAACTGGCCGCTGGCGAACCCCGCGCTCGGCGACTTCCTGTCGATTCGGTCCCTGCGGCAGGAGGCCGAGGAGGCGAAGAACGACCCCAGCAAGGAGAACGCGTTCCGGCAGTACCGGCTGAACCAGTGGGTTCAGCAGTCCCACCGCTGGATGCCGATGCACCTCTACCGCCAGTGCGCGGGCACCGTCGCCCCGGCACCGGACTGGCTGCGCGCCGAGCTGACCGGCCACCGGGCCTACGGCGGCCTCGACCTCGCAGCCAAGCTCGACATGACCGCCTGGGCGCTGCTGATCCCCGACGGCCTGAACGGAATGCCGTCGATGCTGTGGCGCTTCTGGCTCCCGGAATCTGCGGTGCAGTTCCTCGACGGCCGGACCAACGGGCGGGTCTCGCAGTGGGCCGAGGGCGGATGGATCACCGTCACCCCGGGCGACGTCATCGACTACGACGTCATCGACTACGACGTCATCGACTACGACGTCATCGACTACGACGTCATCGACTACGACATCACCGCCGACTGCCGCGACTTCCGCGTCATGGACGCCGGATACGACGAATGGTCCGGTGAACCGGTGCGGCAGGAGATCCAAAAGAAAACCCGACTCGACCTCGTATCGATCCCACAGACCTACCGCGGCCTGACCTACGGCATGACCGAGCTGATGGCGCTCACCAAGTCGCGCGGCTGGACCCACCACGCCAACCCGGTCGCCGAGTGGTGCTTCGACGCCGTGGAAGTCCGCCACCCACCCGGCGACGCAGACCAGCTCCGCCCCGACAAGCCCGACCGCGCCGCCGTCGGCAAGCGCATCGACGCCGTACCAACGGCCGCGATGGCTGTCACGCGCTGGCGTGAGCTGGCGCAGAAGCACGGACGATCAACCCGCTTGATCGTCCGGTAGGTCGGTTGTTGCAGCAGGGATTCCTGTTCTTGAGGTCATCTAAGCAGAAGCACTCAGGGGCTTGAGTGAACCAGCGGGTATACCAGCCTCCACCTAAAGACGAAGATCCATCATGATGTCCGATGGAAAAGTACCGTCGGCAAAGCAAACTCACGTTGGAGGATTAGCCGATGATGACGGGCAGACTGCGTCGTGGTTTGGCGATCGCGACAGTTTCAGGAGGCCTAGCCGCTGCTCTGGCTGGCACCGCAGGAGCCGCTCCTCAGTCCTACGTCGAGTCTGACAATATTTTTCCGAAAAATCCAGCCGTCCGGAATCAGCTAATTAGAGATTGCTTGCGGACGCCGAGCGTCCCTGCGGGAAATCTAGTTCTCAGTCTCGTTAACGCCCCGGGCGGCGAAGTTAAGTTGCTCTGCGGAAACGAAGTGTTCGGAGCTCGTCATATTCACGCAGGGCACCCGATTAACAATTCGGATGCCTTCGCGGCTTGCTGGTTGACCATTATAGCCACCAATAACACTCGGCCAGGAAGTGGCCCCAACGGCAGTACGGAGTGGCATTTCACTTACGGCGTCGGTAAGGAGGCGGTAGTCGTCACCGATAATGCCGACCGCGACACCTTGACTGCGTACACGTCGGGCTCGGGTGGCCACGCGGACTGGGAAGGATGCGCAGCCACCCTGTGAGCAGTATTCGTTTGGCACACCCAGCGATCACTGGGTGTGCCATACTCGCAGGATGGTGGATCACGGCATCCGGTATGCACAACCTTCCGATGACCAGGTAGAACGACTGACCCGCGAACTCATTGTTCGCCCGCATGACACGCCGGAGGACAGTTCGGTAGCCAAGATGGTTGAGTGGTTCCGGGCTGAGCGCGACAAGGGCGGAGCCGAACTCGCAGGTTTTCACATCGCGAAACATCCAGTTTTCGATTCATTCGCCGGTCGCAATGCTTTGAATAGCCCTAATGTGATCGAGTCCGTGCTCGCGCATGACGCTATTCGTGACTCATTGCCACACTTCCAGATTTCCAGCCCCATTAAATACAGGGATTTTGGGCGAAAGTTGCGCGGCTGGAATGTTGTGTGGCCTTACCAAATCGCGGGCGACTGGGCAACCTACTTGGATTCAGGTGGATTCTATGTGAATCCCGACCGTGCCACAAAAAGTGATCGCGAGGCGCGTGGCGCTGCTGCTATGAACACGGCAACGTCTGCATATAGAGCTCTCACTGGTGATCGCTACCTTCCTGATGTTTGCGCCTACCGCAGCACGGATGCTTGGTGCGAATGGTTTCCTGGTGTTTTCAATGGGACATGGGTGGTGTACGACGCGGGCTACCGCCTGCTGTGGCTTCTAGCGATCACTGATATGGATTAACGTCCTAGATTTTCATCGACACCTATCGCAGCTGCCCAGACGATCGCCTCCCCGAAGACGATGAGTGACTGAGCAAGTAGCCAGCGCGGCAGTGACCTAACAGTCTTGCAAGACGTACGGCCTGGATTCGGCGGGGTGGTCCGCACGCATTCTCCTTGGCGGGTAGTGCCGCACCCTGCGGCAGATCGCCGTGACTTCTGCATCCGCCCCTTCGCACCGAACGGACGGGGGTGGTCTGGTGGCGATCGGTGACGCTCCCACGCAGGTCGAGCAGCAGTGGCTGACCCGGTTGGTTCTGCAGCACAACGCCGAACTGCCGGAGCTGCATGGGCTTCTGGCGTACTACGAAGGTCGTCAGCGGCTGTCCTACATGCACCCGGAGCTGGTGGAGACGCTGGACGAGCGAGTCCGCCAGGTAGTGATCAACTGGCCCCGTCTTGTGGTCGACGCACTGGAAGAGCGCATCGACCTGCAGGGGTTCCGGCTCGGCGGTAAGCCCGAGCTGGACGCCAACCTGGACCACGTCGCGCAGTACAACGACCTCGACGCCGGGTACCAGCAGGCGCACGTGACCGCGATGGTGATGAACCGTGGGAGCGGGGCGTAATCAGGTGGCCAGCTGCGCGCTACCGCGCAGCGCTTCGTGCTGTCCTTGAAGTTGCAACCGACGCCGAGCTTGGGTTTAGGAAGGGAAGCGGCGGGTGTAACACGGAAGACGTGGACCGCAAAACGTTTCTACGAACCACCCTTGGGCTCGGAGCGAGCGCTGCGCTGGCACGCGCAACGCCAGTCGCTCCGGCGCTGGAAGGTGGCCAGGATGATCTCGTGTCGGCAGTCGCAGGTCCGACTCAGGACTACCGGCGCATGGAATCCAGCGTCTCGTCTCAGTACCTCGCTCCGGCCGCCGAAGGGCATCTACGACTGGCCAAGCAAGTGGTGCACGAGAAGGTTCGGAACGGCAAGGGCTTTGCAACACTGAGCGAGATCGCTGGGCTCGCAGCATGGCTTGCGGCAGATCGAGGAGACTCAGCGACGGCTCGCGCTCGTTACAAGGAGAGCATTCGCTACGCGGAATCGTCTCGAAATTCGCTGCTGGTTTCCTGCATGACAGCCAGCTTGGGCCACTACGCAGTGGAGATGGGTGATCCCCGCCAGGGGTTGCATCTGCTCGATCGGGCTGCGAAGTACCACGACAATCGCACTCCGGCTGCCGCACGCGCATGGTTGGCCTCCTTGCGCGCTGTCGCGTTCGGAGCGATGGGAGATCGAGCGCAGACGTTTGACGCGCTCCGAACAGCTCAGCGCAACACCGACCGCCAGGCCAGCGATGCCCAGTGGCCGTGGCTGTTCGCGTTCACCTCTGCCAAAGCAGCTCGATACCAGTCGACCGCGCTTGCGGCCCTGGGCGATCACGCGGGTTCCCGTGCGGCCTATGCAGCCTCGATTCCCACGATCACTGCGCCCAAGCCGTTGGCGCTTGCGAAGGTCGAGCACGCCAGTCTCATGGTGTCTATGCGGCAAGAGGACGAAGCGTGTCGTCTCGCTGAAGTGGTCCCCGGGAGTTGGACTCGTTAATCAAGAGTCTAGGCGGCGAGGGTCTAATTCCGGGATGACCACGAAGTGCGGCGACGCCAACCTGCTCGACCGGATGTTGATCGACCTCTACGACTGAAGGAGTCACTGTGACGCGACTTGCTGTGACGGGACACCGCGGGTTGCCGCAGCAGACCACCACGCTGGTGGACCATGCGCTTCGCGCCGAGCTAGCGAAGTACGGCGAATCCCTGACCGGGCTGAGTTGCATCGCTGATGGAGCGGATGCCCTCTTCGCCCGTGCTGTCCTCGATCAAGGCGGGTCGCTGATCATCATCGTTCCAGCAGTCAACTACCGTGAGAAGCTCCCCGAAGAGCACCACGCCGACTACGACGAACTGTTCAGTCAGGCCTCGAAGATCATTCGGCTCGACTTCCCCGACTCGACCTCCGAGTCCCACATGGCGGCCAGCGTCAAGATGATCGAGCTGGCAGATCGCCTCGTCGCAGTGTGGGACGGCAAGCTCGCTCGTGGCTACGGGGGTACGGCTGATGTTGTGGATGCTGCTCGTGAGCGTGACCTCCCGGTTACCGTCATCTGGCCGGATGGAGCCGAGCGGGACTAGCCCTCGAACTTGCGCGTAGCAGCCGCCGCAACCTGTGGATCTTGGGCGTAGCAGCCAGGTAGCAGCGCAGGTCCAGCAAGGCCGTGACCAGGCAATACCAAAGGCACCACAAGGTCATGCAGTGATATTTTGGGGAAGGCTCAAAGAGCCGCAATGACCTGGGATAACACGAACAGCACAGCTCATCGGGCTGCAGTTCTAGGTGAAGGGCACCTTCGGGGAGCAGTTCAGACCGCCGAAGATGCCCTTCACCTGTGCGTCAGGCGGGCAGGTGCACGCGGCGGTGCAGGCGCTCGCCGATGTCGTTGGCCGCGTTGTCCAGCAACTTGTGCGCCAGCTCGAACAGCGCGCGGGCGATCGCGATCTCGTCGCCGATCTGCGGTACCTCCGGGTCGTCCGGGTGGCGTCGCGCAGTGCCGTGGCCGTGCAGCGCCTGACCGCCCGGTGTGGTGAAACCGACGTCGGCGGTGGTCTTCGCGCCCGCCTCCACGACCTGCAGGTTCAACGTGATGGTGTGGGTCTCGTTCATGGTCGCCTCCTGTCCCCGTCGGCCCGCGTACCCGCAGGCCATCGAGGTCGCCGTAGTCCAAGCATGCGCTGGCCGACCGCAACCGCGAAAGAGCGGACCGCACGCACTACGGGCGCCGGCGATCGGCCGCGCAGATTGGTAAGTCGGACGTACCCAATCAGGCTGTGTCGTCAAACAAACGGCGCAGCCGAGGGCCTCCGCGAATCGGTTTGCACCGCAGGCGGGCGGCGCTGGCGGGGTTCTGGATCCGTCCCGCCCTGCGGCACTTCTGGGAAAGTCGTGCGGCGATTTCGCGCGGGATCGCCGCCCCAGGCACCCGGTCCGCGCGCCACCGCCCGCAGCGGATCATCGCCGGGATCGTCATCAGGGGGTTTGACCTCGTGTCGTGGGCAGGGAAAGATACGGCCGCCGACAGTGCAGGAACCCGGTGCGAATCCGGGACGGTCCCGCCACTGTGACCGGGGAGTGGGCCCCACTCGTTGCCACGGCTGCCAGCAGCTGGAAGGCAGGGGAACCACGTCGATCCGGGAGTCAGGAGACTGCGCGTCGGCCCCGCGTCGCGCCGCGACGCGCGGACACCGAGCCCCTCGGGCGGGAAACCCTGGAGGTCGGAGATCCCATGTCTTGGGATGCCGAAGCGAGTCGGCCGCAGGCCGGTTGGGGCGCCACCGAGCGCCGGAAAGCAGCGGTCGTGCTGGTCGCCGTCGGGACGCTCCACCTAGCGGGCTGGAGCGCCTACCTGCTGCAGCAGGAATCGTTCAGCGCGGTCGGTGGGCTGGCCGCCGCCGGGACTACGGCGTACCTGCTCGGCCTGCGCCACGGGTTCGACGCGGATCACGTCGCGGTGATCGACGACGCGACGAGGCTGCTGATGCAGCGCGGCCGCCGACCGGTGTCGACCGGCATGTGGTTCGCGCTCGGGCACGCCAGCGTCGTGCTGTTCCTCGCCGTCGCGATCGCCTTCATCGCCGGACCCGCTGCGCAGAAGTGGGCCGAACAAGCCGGGGTGCAGGTCGCCACCGTCGTGGACCTGATCGTGATCGCCGTGCTGAGCACGTTGGCCGTGCTCAATGCGCTGGTGCTGCGCGATGCGCTGCGGTTGCTGAGCCGCGCCCGCCGCGGCGCGGTCGAGGAGACCGAGGTCGAACTGGTATTGGGGCGGCGCGGCCTGCTCGCCCGGCTGCTGCGCGGGCGGATGCGCGGCGTCGGCCGCTCCTGGCACCTGTTCGGCATCGGGCTGCTGTTCGGGCTCGGCATGCAGACGGCCACCGAGATCACGGTGCTGGCCATGGTGTCGCCGACCGAGCACCTGTCCGCCATCGCGGTGCTGAGCCTGCCGCTGCTGTTCGCCGCCGGCATGTGCACAGTAGACAGCGTGGACGGGATGCTGATGTCCCGCGCCTACACTTGGTCGCTGGCGCGGCCCCTGCGGCGGCTGTGGGTGAACGTGACCACCACGGCCCTGACCGTCGTGCTGGCCGTCGTGATCGCCTTCATCGTCCTCTGTGGACTGCTGGCGGAGCACGGGCTGTTGTTCCTGGACGGGATCGCGGCCGTGAGCGACCAGTTCGAACTGCTCGGCTACATCACGCTCGGGCTGTTCCTGGCGGTCTGGGGCGGGGCGGCGCTGTGGTGGCGCCTCACATCTCGGAAGGAACCGGAAGTCGAATGAGCGGCGGTTTCGCAACAGCCGGGGAAAGCAGCGGCGGCACTCCAGCCGACCGCACCGTGCACCCGATAGAGACAGAGTCCTACCGGATCATGCGGGCCAGGGCCGATTTCGCCCACTTCCCGCCGTTGACCAGGGCGGTCGTCGAGCGCGTCGTGCACACCACCGCGGACCCGAGCTGGACCGGCGAAGTCGTCGCCGGCGAAACCGCGCTGCGGACCGGGCGGGCGGCGCTGCTCGACGGCGCGCCGCTGATCACCGACGTGCGCATGGTCGCGGCTGGAATCACCGCGCGCCCGACCGAAATCGGCCTGGAACGCTCCGGCGTCGCCGAGCTCGCCGCGACCGCCGGCTTGACTCGCTCGGCGGCGGGCATCCGGCTGGCCGCCGAAGAACACCCCGACGGCGCGGTGTGGGCCATCGGAAACGCCCCGACCGCGCTGTTCGAGCTGATCCGCCTTGCCGAGACCGGCCGGCTCAACCCAGCGCTCGTCGTCGGCGTCCCGGTCGGCTTCGTCGGCGCGGTCCACGCCAAAGCCGCGCTGCGGCGTAGCGGCCTACCGGCCGTTACCACTTTGACCGAACGCGGCGGTGCGGCCATCGCCGCCGCCGCGATCAACGCCCTCCTCTACTGGGCAGAACCTGGAGGTAATCGGTGACCGAACCGCTGCTGGTCGTGGGCCACGGCACGGTGGACGAAGGTGGTGTGACGGAGTTCCACGCCTTCCTCGACCGCCTGCGCACCCGGATGTCGGCCGCAGGCGTCGACACCGCAGGCGGGTTCATCGAGCTGTCCGCCCCTGCGGTCACCGAAGCCTGGAGCGAACTCACCGCCCGCGGCCACCGCCGGATGGCCGCCGTGCCGCTCGTGCTCGTCGCCGCCGGACACGGCAAGGGCGACATCCCGGCCGCGCTGGAACGCGAAGTCCGTCGACACCCTGGCACGTCGTTCGTGTTCGGCCGCCCGCTCGGACCGCACCCGATCCTCCTAGAACTGCTCGCCGAACGGATCGAGGCCGTGGTACCGCGCGCCGACTGGCCCGACACCGCCGTGGTGCTCGTCGGCCGCGGCTCCACCGACCCGGACGCCAACGCCGAAGTGTGCAAGGTCTCACGGCTCTTGCAGGAGACCTGCGGCTTCGACACGGTAGAAACCGCGTTCATCTCCCTGGCACCACCGGACGTCGCCGGTGGGCTGGAACGAGCTCGCAGGCTCGGGGCGAAGCGGATCGTGGTTGCCCCGTACTTCCTGTTCGACGGCGTGCTTCCGCAGCGCGTGGTCGACCAGGCCCGCGAGTACGCCAGCTCCGCGTCGGACATCGACGTCCGCGTCGCCGGATACCTGGGAGACTGCGACGCCCTGGTGGACCTCATCGTGGAGCGCTACCACGAGGCCCTGCACGGCGACATCCGGATGAACTGCGACACCTGTGCCTACCGGGTGCTGCTGCCGGGATTCGAGGACAAACTGGGCGCACCGCAGACACCGCACCACCACCCCGACGATCCGACCGGACACGGTCACGGACACGGACACGCACATGGCCACACAACCCGATAATCACTACCTCGCGGGACTCGACCTCACCGGGCGCCGAGTCGTCGTGATCGGCGCGGGTACTGTCGCGCAGCGGCGGCTACCCCGGCTGATCAGCGCCGGAGCAGCGGTCGAGGTGATCGCCCCGGAGGCGACCCCGGCGGTGGAGGCCCTGGCCGACGCCGGGGAGATCACCTGGAGCCGACGCGGGTACCGCGACGGCGACCTCGACGGGGCCTGGTACGCGGTGGCAGCCGCGTCCGACGACGCGGTAAACGCCGCGGTCGGAGCGGAAGCGCAGCGGCGCCGCGTGTTCTGCGTGCGGACGGACCGCGCGACCGAAGGAAGCGCGGTGACGCCCGCAGTGGCGGAGCACGACGGGCTGCTGCTCGGAATGCTCGCCGGCGGCAAGCCGCGGCGCAGCGCGGCGGTACGCGACGCTTTGCTGGAGGCGCTGCAGGCCGGAGTCGTCGACGAGCACGCCGAGCCGCAGGAGGCGGGCGTGGCGCTGGTCGGCGGCGGCCCGGGGGCGCCGGACCTGATCACGGTGCGCGGGCGCCGCCTTCTGGCCAAGGCGGACATGGTGATCACTGATCACCTCGCGCCGCGGGAGTTGCTGGAGGAGTTGGGGCCGCACGTCGAGGTCGTCGACGCCTCCAAGATTCCCTACGGCCGAGCCGCCAACCAGGAGGTCATCAACCGCACGTTGATCGACAACGCGCGGGCGGGCAAGTTCGTGGTTCGCCTCAAGGGCGGCGACCCGTACGTCTTCGGTCGCGGTTTCGAGGAACTGCTGGCGTGCGCCGAAGCCGACGTGCCGGTCACGGTCGTGCCCGGTGTGACCAGTGCCTTCGCGGCCCCGGCGGTCGCCGGCGTGCCGGTGACGCATCGGGGAGTGGCCCACGAGGTGGTGGTCGTCTCGGGGCACGTCGCGCCCGATGACGAACGTTGCCTGGTGGACTGGACGGCGCTGGCGCGGCTGCGCGGCACCCTCGTGCTGCTCATGGCGGTGCAACGCATCGAGGCTTTCGCGGGAACCCTGATCAAGAACGGCCGCCCGGCGGACACCCCGGTGGCGGTGGTCCAGGAAGGCACGACCAGCACCCAGCGCTCCCTGCGAACCACCCTTGCAGCGGTCGCCGAAGAAGTTCGGGCCAACAACATCAAGCCCCCGGCAGTGGTCGTCATCGGCCCGGTCGCAGCACTGAAATAGGGAATTCTTCGGATCGGGTGGAGGCGGGTAGTGGTGACCAGGTGAGCGGGACGCGGTGAGCTGTGCACGACGACTCCTGCCTGGTCGTTAGTTGTGCAGGTGCACCCCGGGAGTCTCTTGGGCTTCTATGGCAACCAAAGACTCACGGCATCTCGCCTGCGGAAACAGGAGGGCGGCCCGCACAAGCGCCAGTTCTGGTGGTCCAGAACTGACAGTCACTGGTCCTCAGCGGACCGATAGTCGCAATAGACACGGCGGGCTGGTCCCGCGTGCGACTGAGCTCTTGGCCGGGCTTTCGACCACTAAGCCGATGCCGCGATGCCCGGGAGAGTCGCGGCATCGCGGCGGCGCTGGCAATCGACGTTCATCCGGGTCTACGTGGACGCCACCCCTGGACGAGCACTTCAAGGGAGCTTGGGCGCAATCCCTGGTGGAACTGCGCCCAAGCTGCCGATGTCTTGAGGTCGGCGCGGTTCGCTGCGGACTCGGCGCCTACGTGCGGTCGCGTCGCATTCCGCCGCGGTCGTTGCGGGCGCTGTGGGCGCTGTGGCCTCCCCGCCCGCTCCGGCCCGACGGGCCGTGCGCGTTGCGGCCGCCTCCGCCGCTGCCGCGGCCTCCGGCTTCGCTGTGGCCTCCGGCCGCTGCGCGTCCGCCGTCGGCGCCGCCGCGACGGCTCTGACCGCTGACGCCTCGCTCCGCACGGCGCGGCCCGCGCCCGCGGGGCTCGCCCCGGCGTCCGCCGGGCTCGTAAGACGAGCGCTGCGCTGCGCCCGCGTCGCGCCCGCGCGACGCTTCACCTTGCTTCGCCCCACGGCTACGCCGCGCTTCATCGTGCTGCGCACCGCGGTTGCGCGGTGCTTCGCGTTTCGGGGTGGCGATGGCGACGCCGTTGGGTTCGCGGGCGCCGGTAAGGCGCGCCAGTTCGGCGTCTTCCGGGCTGACCGCGGTGGTCGTGGCCGTCACGCCGGCTTGGTTCGCCATGGTTCGGAAGGCCTGCTTCTGGTCGTCGGTGACCAGTGTGACGACAGTGCCGGTCGCGCCCGCTCGGGCCGTGCGGCCCGCTCGGTGCAGGTAGTCCTTGGGGTCGGCCGGGGGTTCGACGTGCACCACGAGGCTGACATCGTCGACGTGGATGCCTCGCGCCGCGACGTTCGTCGCCACCAGGGTTTCGGTCTCGCCGCTCTTGAACTCGTCGAGGATGCGGGTTCGCGCGTTCTGGGCCTTGCCGCCGTGCAGTGCCCCGGCGCGGATTCCGACCGCGCGCAACTTCTTCGCCAGGCGGTCAGCATGGTGCTTGGTGCGCACGAACATGATCGTGCGCCCCTCGCGGGCCGCGATGCGGGCGAGCACAGCCTGCTTCTCGGCTGCGGACACCAGGAACTGGTGGTGCTCCATGCTGTCCACGCTCGCCGCCGAGGGCGCCAGCGAGTGCACCACCGGGTTGGTCATGTAACGCTCGACCAGCTTGTCGACGTCGCCGTCCAGCGTCGCGGAGAACAGCAGGCGCTGGCCGTCGGCGGGGACCAGGTCGAGCAGTTCCCGGACCTGCGGCAGGAAGCCCATGTCCGCCATCTGGTCGGCCTCGTCGAGCGCGGTCCGCTCCACTTCGGACAGCACGCACGTGCCTTGGCGCACGTGGTCGGCTAGCCGGCCGGGCGTCGCGACGAGGACGTCCACGCCCCGGCGCAGCGTATCGACCTGCCGGGTGAACGACGTGCCGCCGACGACCTCGCGGACGTAGAGCCCGAGCGCCTTGGCCAGCGGCTTGAGCGCGTCCGTGACCTGCGTGGCCAGTTCGCGGGTGGGCACCAGCACCAGCCCGCGCGGGTGCAGCGGGCGGGCGTTGCCCCGCTGCATCGCCAGCAGGGGCAGGCCGAAGGCGAGCGTCTTGCCGGACCCGGTCTGGCCCCGGCCGAGCACGTCGCGGCCGGTCAACGCGTCCGGGATGGTCGCCGCCTGGATCGGGAATGCCTCGACCATCCCGTTGTCCGCCAGGGCGCGCACCAGGCGGTTGGGCAGCCCGAGCCGGTCGAAGGGCGCCGGGTCGACGGCCGTGACGCCGACCTCGTCGAACAGGCTCCGCTTCGGCGCAGGCTGCTGTGCCGGCGGGCGGCGTCGGCGGGGTCGGCGGGATGAGCGCGCGGGCGTGGTGAAAGAACTTGGTGACACGAAGAAACTCCCGGAAGACGGCGCGTCACGGGGAGGCTTCGCGGGGGGCCGCGTGCGATCTCAAGGACGAGCCCGGCGCGTTCGCGCCGATAGGTGGATTTCGAGTCCGTTGACTCGCGGTTGGGCCGGTGGTCCTCCCGGCCGGTTCGGTGCCGAGTCTAGCCGATCGTGCACAGTCGCCGGTGGCTGGCGTGCGCGGTGGCCAGACCCGGCGCTGAGACCGCGATCACATCCGTTTTCCCGCTGCGGTAGAGAGAACCGCGAGTTCCTCCAAGTCTGCCCGGTGCTCATCGGCGCCGCGGGCGCGGAACCAGCCGGCGATGTTGTCCACGTCACGTCGAAGGTAGGTGAGCCCCAGCGGATTCGCCGCCAGGTCGGCCACCTGCGGCAGGTCGATCAACATCAGCCGGCCGTCGTGCACCAGCACGTTGTACGCCGACAGGTCGCCATGGGTGAACCCCTGTTCGGCCAATACCACGAGCGCGTCGACGAGTTGCAACCAGAGCTCGTCGAGCTCGTCCGTGGTCGGGTGCAGCGCCGGGAGCCGCGGGGCCGCCGTGCCGTCGGCGGAGCCCACGAATTCCAGCAGGAGCGCGGTTCCGACGCGCTGCACGGGATAGGGCACCGGCGCACCGGCCGCCCACAGCGACGACAGCACGGAGAACTCCGCCACCGCCCGCTGCTGCGCGATCATGCCGCGGCCGAACTGCGTTGTTGCATCGCCCGCATCTCGCGAGACTTGCGCATCCGCCGGCCTTCCATGTATCCCGCGTCGCGGTGGAACATCCGGTGGTCCATGTCCAGGTACCGCTTCGCGGCGAGCAAGCAGGAGCGCCCGCCGGGAACCGACCGGCGCAGCAAGTGCACGTCGGCTTCCTTGCCGGGCTTCCGGACTCCCGCTCGTGGTCGACCGCGGCCAGCTCGGTCACCAGCCAGGACGGTTGCGGCCGCGGACCCCGGTGTCCCATGTGGACCGCCGGTCAGCATCGTCGGGCAGCTGTTGTGGCTCGGGCTCGTCGCGCAGCACGGCGAGCCGTTCGCGTTCTTCCTCGGTGAGTCGGCCGCGTCGCATCGGCTCGTTGTCGCACCGGAGCTTTTTCGGCTGCTTCTTGTTGCGGTTCTTGGTCGGCTTCGTGGTGCGGAACAGGTTCGGGTCGTACGCGTCTAAGAAGACAAGTCTGGTGCTCCTCAGGCGAAACCTCCGCCGGGCACCGCTGCTTCAGCGCACGGGAGGCGGAGGGATAAGAGTTCGGGTGTCATCGCGCGCGAAAACTCCGCGCACAGCCGTTGCAACGGCCACCATCACGAACCTCCCTCCTCGTGCTGTGCCAGCTCGCGGACAAGTCTCGACGATCAGCGCCCGGCGCAGCAACTGATTTTTCGCGGGCCGGTGCGCTGTATTAACTAGCCGAGCCCAGCGGCAGGCGTTCAGGCTTGAACGACGAGGCAGAGCTTGCGGGTGCCTTCGCGCTCCACGAGCAGGCCGGCGTCGTTGGCCACGTCGATGACGTCCTCGACCTCGGCGGGCACGTCCGGCGACTTGGCGAGCGCCCGCGCCAACTTCCCCTTGTGCGCCTTGTTGTGGTGGCTGACGACCTTGCGCTTGCCCGTCGCATCCTCAGACAGCACGCGCACCTCCACGGCGCTGGCAACCCTGGCCAACGCGGCGTAAGCGCCGGACCTCAGGTCGACGACGAGGTCATCGGCCGCGGCCAGCACCGGCTCCAGCGCCGGCCGCCACGCGCCGCGCAACGTGCCCAGACCAGGCAGCGAACTGCCGCCGGAGAGCCGGTAGGCCGGAATCGAGTCCGTGCCGTGCACGATGCCGAACAGCGCCGAGGCGACAGCAAGCCGAGCATCGGCCTGCTTGCGTTCCACCGCCGACAGCGAACGCACGTCGAGGGCGTCGTAGAGCACCCCGGTGTAGCGCTCCAAGGCCGGCGCGGTGGGCGAATCCCAGAGCTCGGAGTTGCGCCGGACCTCGTCGACCTGCCGCTGCGACAGCCCGAGCACCTCCAGGCTGGCAGGTACGTCGTCGGCCAAAGTGGACAGTGCCTCGATCAGCTTCCGCCTCGTGGGAGTCAACTCCGCGTGCGACAGGCCGTCCAGATCCAGTGGCGAGCCCGACCCGCCGACAGACTTGGTCTCCGAAGGAGGAAGCAGAACCAACACCCCACCAGAGTAATCGGCCACAACCCAACGCCGACGAGCCCCGTGCCCCCCGGGTTCACGCAATTCCCATTGAGGTGATCTCAGTAAGAAGTGTCTGGAGGGCGGCCTGCCGGAATGGGTGTGTGATCGGGTAGGGCTGGCCGGGGAGAGTGGGACGTGGGGTCCCTGGTAGAAGAAGTTCGACCAAGAAACGCCATTTCCGGTTGCGGAAGCTCGCCACGCCCGCCTTCTGGCCGCGCCACCTGGAGACCTACTGCGGGCGCATCGAGCTGGTGTACTCGTCGCGACAAGTACACCGAGCCGACTGCGTACTAGCGGCCCCTACTCGCGAATCTCCTGCTACAGCAGGTACGGGTCGTACCGCCACGGGGAGTGCAGCATGCGCGCGATCGGGTCGCTGGGCTTGGCGAAGAACCAGGTCAGCGCGCCGTGCACGAGCAGTCGGGTGCGGCGGCCGAGTTCCGCCCACCGGCTGTTGGCGGTGGGGGCCTGTCGCGCGGACGTCGGACCCCCTTCGCGAAACGGACCTACTTCGAGGTAACCGCAAGTGCGGCGGCTCGACGACGGGCCAACCGGATCAGTGTCCGCTCGCGACGCAGAACTCGTTGCCCTCCGGATCCGCAAGCACGGTCCACTGCAGGCCGTCGGGCCCGTCGTGCTCACCCAGTTCCGTCGCCCCCAGCTCGACGAGGCGACGCACCTCGGCCTGCCGGTCGGCGGCGTCCAGGTCCACGTGCGCCCGGTTCTTCCCGGCGCGCGGCTCGGGCACCCGCTGCAGCGCGAGCGCCACACCGCCCACCTTGTTCGCGGCGAGCATGACGAACTTCTCGTCACCGAAGACGACCGAGGTGTCCAAAGCCTGCGTCCAGAACTCGGCCAGCTTCCGGGGCGATGCGCAGTCGATCGTCACCATGCCGATACTCAATGCCATGGTGCGGAAGATATGCGCCGACCCCGACACGCGCCGGGTGACGCGGGTAATCCGCTGGTGGTGACCCCGGGGTGGGTCGCTACCCTGCCGTTGACGAATCAGGCCGGATGAGGAGCTAGTAGCCGTGATCACGAGGATGTCGACGTTGTTCCTGCGTACCCTGCGCGAGGATCCGGCCGACGCCGAGGTGCCGAGCCACAAGCTGCTCGTCCGCGCCGGCTACGTCCGCCGGATCGCGCCGGGCATCTACTCGTGGCTGCCGCTGGGCCTGCGGGTGCTGCGCAAGATCGAGGAGATCGTGCGTCAGGAGATGAACGCGATCGGAGCGCAGGAGATCCACTTCCCCGCGCTGCTGCCGAGGGAGCCCTACGAGGCCACGAACCGCTGGACCGAGTACGGCCCGAACCTTTTCCGGTTGAAGGACCGCAAGGGCGGCGACTACCTCCTCGGCCCGACGCACGAGGAACTGTTCGCGCTCACGGTCAAGGGCGAGTACAGCTCCTACAAGGACTACCCGGTCATGCTGTACCAGATCCAGACCAAGTACCGGGACGAGGAGCGGCCCCGCGCCGGCATTTTGCGCGGCCGCGAGTTCGTTATGAAGGACTCCTACTCCTTCGACCTCGATGACGAGGGGCTGGCCAACTCCTACCAGCTGCACCGCGACGCCTACATCCGGATCTTCGACCGGGTCGGGCTGCGCTACGTGATCGTCGCGGCGACCTCCGGCGCGATGGGCGGCTCGGCGTCCGAGGAGTTCCTCGCCGAGAGCGAGACCGGTGAGGACACCTTCGTTCGCAGCACCGGGTCGGGCTTCGCCGCCAACGTCGAGGCCGTGGTCACCCCCGCGCCGCCCGCCGAGCCGATCGAAGGCAAGGCGGCCGCCGAGGTCCACCACACCCCGAACACGCCGACCATCGAGACCTTGGTCGACTTCCTCAACGCCAACGCCGACCGCAAGTTCACCGCGGCTGACACGCTGAAGAACGTGCTGGTCAAGAGCCGGCAGCCGGGCTCGCAGGATTGGGAGTTGCTGGCCGTGGGCGTGCCCGGGGACCGCGAGGTCGACATGAAGCGGTTGGAGGCCTCGCTGGAGCCCGCCGAGGTGGCGCTGCTGGAGGAGGCCGACTTCACCGCCAACACGTTCCTGGTCAAGGGCTACATCGGCCCGAAGGCGCTGCAGGACAACGGGGTTCGCTACCTGGTCGACCCGCGCGTGGTGACCGGGACTGCTTGGGTCACCGGTGCGGACAAGGTCGACCACCACGTGGTGGACCTGCTGTGCGGCCGGGACTTCACCCCGGACGGCACCATCGAGGCCGCCGAGGTCCGCGAGGGCGACCCGTCGCCGGACGGCCAGGGCACCCTGGTCGCCGCGCGCGGTATCGAGATCGGCCACATCTTCCAGCTCGGCCGCAAGTACGCCGACGCGTTCTCGCTGGACGCGCTCGGCCAGGACGGCAAGCCGAAGCGGATCACCATGGGCTCCTACGGCGTCGGGGTTTCGCGGTTGGTCGCCGCGATCGCCGAGCAGAGCCACGACGAGCAAGGCCTGGTGTGGCCGCGCGAGGTGGCGCCCGCCGACGTGCACGTGGTGATCGCGGGCAAGGACGAGAGCGTCCGGGAGCGCGGCGAGGCCATCGCGGCCGAGCTCGACGCGGCCGGCGTACAGGTGATCCTGGACGACCGGACGGTGTCGCCGGGCGTGAAGTTCGCTGACTCCGAGCTCCTCGGGGTGCCGACGGTCCTGGTGGTCGGCAAGGGCTTGACCAAGGGCGTCGTCGAGGTCCGCGACCGGCGTTCGGGCGAGCGCGCGGAGGTCGAGGCCGACAACGCCGTGCCGCACCTCATCGAGGTCATCCGCGGCTGACCTGCGGGGACCTCGATTTGTGCATGTCCAACGCGGCTTCGGGTCTGTCCTCGTCAGGTGACATCTGAGGAAACCGCGGCGGTGCCGGTTGCGGGGGCGGGTCAAGCGGCTGGCGCCGCTTGAAGGGCAAGAGCCCGCCCTACCGCACTTCAGACGATCGACCCTGCTGGCTAATTGGCGCGCTCCACCCAGCCGCCGCAACGCGTTCGGATCGGCCAGCCGTCGGCCCCGCTCTGCCAGTTCCCGCGCACGTTCGTGCCCGTTGTGGGGTCTTGGTGGCCGGCCGCATCAGCGCCCGGCAAAACCGCTCCCGGGCCGAGTCCGGGCCGACGAAGACGAACGCCATCCGGTGCTATTGGCGGTGCCGGATGTCGGCGGGATGCGCCGCGGCGTCGCGATAGCCGTCGCCGCGGTGCTGCTCGGTGCGGCGTCGGGGTGAGCTCACGACAGCGCGGCGAGCACCGCGTCGGTGTCGGCGAGGGTGGGCAGCACGGCGTGGGCACCGGCCGCGCGGAGGTCATCTTCGCTGCTGGTGCCGGTGGCCACGCCGACCGCGACGGCGCCGAAGCGCAGCGCTCCCGCGACATCGTGCGGCGTGTCGCCGATGACCACGACGGAGTCGGGGGAGATCGGCTTGCCGTGGCGGTCTTCGGTCTTGGCGACGGAGTCGGCGATCAGGTCGTGGCGGTGCACCGAGGCGGACCCGAAACCGCCGATCTCGAAGTCGATGTGGTGGTGCAGGTCGAACGATTCGAGCTTGTGGAAGGCGACTTCCGCGAGGTTCCCGGTGACCAGCGTCTGGGTGAACCCCGGCTCGGCGGCCAGCGCCGTCAGCGCCCGCGCCGCTCCCGACAGCGCGCTGCCGCGGTGCGACAGCTCGGCGCGCGTCTCGGCGACAGCACTGGTCAGCGCCGCGAACATGGCCGCGATCGTGGGCTCGTCGGGGGTGCTGCCATGGATCTCCAACACGTCGGTGGTGATCGCCAACTCGGTGCGGCCGGCGGTGTCCGGCATGCGTTGCAGCGCCTTGCCGGTCACGTCCGCGAGCGCGCGGCGGTACCAGCGGGAGCCGAAGCCCCGGGCGTCGATCAGCGTCAGGTCGATGTCCCACAGCACGAGTCGGGTCACCGCACCATCCTGCCAGCCGAACGTCCGGGGCGAGCCATGCCAGGTGTCAGGACGCGAGGTCGCTGCGGGCCGTTTCCGTGACGATCGACATGCCCACGACCGTCAGCGCGAGGCAGCAAACCAGCATGATCGTCACCGGCATCGCCGAATGCGTCGCCTGCAGCAGCGCCGCACCCGCCAGCGGCGCGGCGGCACCGGCGAGCACGGTGGCGGCCTGGTATCCCACCGAAATGTCACGAACGCAAAGATGCGCGCAGGATCGCCCCGCACAAGATCTTTGTTCGGATTGGCGAGTTTCCGCTCATCCTCCGCCGTTTCCCGTTCGCATCGAAGGTCCGATTTGTTGTCTTCCAGCCTCTGTGCGACTTCAAGCCTCGCGGCTGCGCCATCGGCCAGGATGAAAAGGCTCATCGCGGGATGAGTGAGCTCAGCCGGGTAGGAAGCTCAGGCGGACACGGCGGACCGGATTGTCCACATTGGTGTCCACCAGGCACACCGACTGCCAGGTGCCCAGTGCGAGCTCGCCGCCGAGCACCGGGATCGTTGCGTATGGCGGGACGAACGCGGGCAGCACGTGATCCCGGCCGTGCCCCGGCGAACCGTGCCGGTGCCGCCAGCGGTAGTCCGCGGGCAGCAGGTCCCGCAGCGCAGCGAGCAGGTCGTCGTCGCTGCCCGCGCCGGTCTCGATGATCGCCAGCCCGGCGGTTGCGTGCGGCACCCAGACGTTGAGCAGCCCGTCGCGGGCCCCGGCCGAACGCAGGAACCGGTCGCACTCCGCGCCCAGGTCGTAGACGACCTCCACGGAGCCGGTCCGGACCTCGATTTCCTCGCTTTGCATGGGTTCAACCGTAGGCAGCCGTACCGAATCGGCCCAGCCGGTGCGAGGATGCGGGCATGCGAGAGGCATTCGGTGCGAGCTTTGACGTCCCGGACGGCTACCTGAACACCGCGAGCATCGGCGTCCCGCCCGTGGACGCGGCCCGCGCGGTCGCCGAATCGGTAATGCGCTGGGGAAGCGGCCTGGACGGACCGGAGGACTTCGAACCGGCCGTGGCCACCGCGAGGACCGCGTTCGCCCGCCTGATCGGCACCACCCCGGACCGGGTGGCGATCGGAGCCACCGTTTCCCAACACGTCGGCCTGGTCGCCAGCAGCTTGCCGGCCGGGGCTCGCGTGCTGGTCGCCGCGAACGAGTTCACCAGCGTCGTCTTCCCCTTCGCCGCGCAGCGGGACAGGGGAATACGGGTGACCGAGGTCGAGCTCTCCGATATCGCCGAGCACGCCGCCGATCACGACGTGGTCGCGGTCAGTGTCGTGCAGTCCAGCGACGGCCGGATCGCCGATCTCGACGCCCTGCGGCAGGTCGCCGCGGCGAACTCGACGCGGGTGCTGCTCGACGTCACGCAAGCACTCGGTTGGCTGCCGTTGCAACTCGATTGGGCCGACTGGGTCGTGGGCGCGGCCTACAAGTGGCTGCTGTCGCCGCGCGGCGCCGCCTGGCTGGCGGTCCACCCGGATGCGCCCAAGATCCAGCCGAGCAGTGCGAACTGGTACGCAGGCCAGGACCCGTGGAGTTCCACCTACGGCCTGCCCCTGCGGCTGGCGAACGACGCCCGCGCGCTCGACCTCTCGCCCACGTGGTTGGCACAGGTCGGGGCGGCCGCGGCGATGGACTGGCTGGCTGGGATCGACATGACCGCTGTGGCCAAGCACTGCGTCGGGCTGGCCGACGAGTTCCGGACGGCCCTGGACCTGCCCGCCGCGGGCTCGGCGATCGTCTCGGTGCAGGTGCCCGACGCCGTGTCGAAGCTCACCGCGGCCGGGGTCGCCTGCGCGGCGCGGGCGGGCCGGGCCAGGCTGTCGTTCCACCTGTACAACACAGGTGCCGACGTCGAGCGCGCGGTGGTCGCGTTGCGATGAACATCAGGGGTGTCCATCTCGTAATCCGCGCCCGCTACCGTTGGTGCTCGTGTCGGACCGACAAGGTATGCCCGAAGAGATGACGGGAGCACAAGCCAACACGCAGCGTGAAACCACGCCGCTGCGCCGCGATAATTCGCTGATAAGGCCTGATCACGCGCCGGCGGTGCCAGCGGAAGAGGCCACCCGGCCTGCGTTCGTCGCGCCGCCCCGTCAGGACCTTCCCCACCCCGAACCGTCTCGCCCCGAACCGCCGCGCCTCGATGCGCCGCAACCGCAGGTGCACCAGCCGACGAGTCGGCAGGCCGCCCCGGTGGCGCAACCGCGCCGCATCACGCCTGCGGGCTGGCTGCTGCGAGGGCTCGGGTTGTTGGTGATCTCGGTGCTGTCCGGCCTGATCTGGCTGATGCTGAAGCCGGACAGCGGCGAGGAGGCCGCGCCGCCGCTGGACCTGCCGCGCTACCAGTTCACGCCGATCCACCGCGAAGAGGCGTTCCAGGGGTGCCAGAACGTCTCCACCGCGAAGATCAAGAGCTTCTTCCAGAAGCAGGAGTGCACGCACCTCACGCGGGCGCTCTACAGCACCACGCTGCCCGACGGCACCCGCGTGCTGACCTCGCTGGTCACCGTCCTGATGCCGGACGCGGCGACGGCGCAGCAGCTGAACGACCTGACCACCAAGGACGGCACGGGCAACATCCGGGACCTGGTCGACGACGGCCGGGACGGCACCAAGGACATGCCCGCGCTGGACGACGACGCCTACGCCTCGGACCGCCAGGATCGGCTGGTGGTAATCGGCGACTCGGCCTACTACGACAAGAACACGCCGAAGAAGGACTCGGCCCTGCTCGACGTGACCCGCGAAGTCCTGAAGCTCGGCTGGCCCCAGGAGCAGACCCCGCGCTGACACCCCGGGCACCCCGGCAGGTCCCACGCGACCCGGTTCGCTCCCGGCAGCGCCGCGTTTCCGCTGGTCAGTTCCTGCGAGTCAGCAAAATCGCCCACGGGGCTAGTTGGTCGGTGCCGCCGACAAGCCAGCCGAGAGCCGCTTCTCTGAACTGACGCATGTGTGCGCTAAGCCGAGGTCGACTACTGGTCGTCGGAAGAAGGCGCTGTCGGCGGCATGACAATGCGTTCGCCCGTGAGAGAGTTGCTGTCATGGCAGCTGGAGTGACACCGGGCCGCGAGGTTGTACTCGAGACGGATCGCCTGCTGCTCAGACCGTGGCGGGTAGCCGAGGCGGTCGTCCAGCGTGAGCTGTGGACCGAACGTGATCCACGAGTGCCGCCGCACCGCCGAATCGACGCGGATGGACACCCCACGGTCGCGGAGCTTGAGGATTCGATCCGCACCAACCAGCCATCGTCGATCGGGTTGCTCGCGGTCGAGCGGAAGGCCGCTCGTGACGTCATCGGCTACTGCGGGCTGATTGACAGCGGACGAGGATCGGAAGGGGAACTTGACCTGGCGTTCGAGCTGCTGCGCCGAGTCTGGCGTCAGGGATACGCGACCGAGGCCTCGTTGGCGGTTCTGGACTGGGCAAGATCGTCCGGGTACGAACGTCTGTGGGCCACGGTCCGGGAGTGGAACACCGCTTCTCGACGTGTGCTGGCCAAGGTCGGGTTCACCGAGACCGAGCGGAAGGAAGTGGACGCCGTCTACGGGACCACCCTATTCACCACGATACGGCTCTGACAAACCCGATCTATTGGCCTTGAAGGCCGGCTCCGAGTAGCGACGGCAGGCGTCAGCTGTCCCATTCCGAGTTCGTCCCAGGGGTAAGAACGGGGCCACCAGTGAACCCGCGTCGTCGACTGAGGAGGTCAGGGCTGGCCGGGGAAGGGTTGCACGGCCGGTTGCCTGCCGATGGTGAGCCGCCAGCGGGTGGCCCGGACCGCTGATGTGGTGAGGCCATCGAGCGCGATGCCGCGCAGCGCGGGGTCCTCCGTGTTCTCCAACACCGACCGCCAGCCGATCTCGCAGTCGTTCTCCGCCGTGACCAACAGACCGATCGCCGCCTCCTGGCCGCTCACCGGCCCCCCGACGGAGTACGCCGGCTGAGCCGCGGGCGGCGTCTGCGCCGCGTCGCGGAGCGTCCGCTCCGCGGTGTCGCGCAGCCTCTGGTGCTGCTCCATCGCGTCGTCGATCGCGCTGCGCACGCGAGGTTCGCCCGCGAACGCGCTCGCCAACCCGTACACCCACACGGCCGCGTGCTCCGCGCTCAACGCGCTGCGCAGCGCGTTGCCAGCTTCCTCCGAAAGCTCCGTCATCCGAGTACCTCCCGCAGGCTCGCGCAGCTCGCCGAGACCGACCCTGCCAGCCCGGCTCGGTAGGGTGGCAGCCCCGGTACCAGCTTGGCCGTTGCGTCCTGCGCCCGGGTCAGTGCATCGCGCAGCGCCTTCGTCGCTGCGTTCGCCGATCCCGGGGCCTGCTTCGGCGCCGGTTCGGGCACCGACGGCGGGTCTTTCGGATCGCGCGGGGCGAGTCGGTCGATCTCGCGCTGCATCGCGTCGGCGTGCGCGCGGCGCGCGGTGGCGATCTCGTTGGCGGCGTCGGCCAGTTCCGAATGCGACTGCGCGATCACCTTCGCGAGCTGGGCGTCGGATTTCGCTGCCGCCGCCAGTGCCAACAGCGGGTCGGGCTCGTCGGGTGCCGAGCTGCACGCCGCGGTCAACGCGGCGGCTGCCGGCACGGCCGCGAACAGCCGCAGCACGCTCCGCCGCCCCAGCACCGACCTGGCTCGCGAGGGGGATTCCACGCCGTCCTATCCTGCCAGGCGATCACCCGGCCGAACGCCCCGGCACCGCCGGTGGTGATCCGCACGGTCGCCGACTCGATCCGCCGATCGTTGGGGTCCCATGCCGCGCTCGGGTGCGGGTGGACGCGATACGCTGGGCGACCGCGGCCCGCACGGGCAGCATGGTCGTGCCGGTACCGCGGGCCGACCGGCCCCGCGACCCGGTGCCGCGATGTTGCCAGGTCTGTACAGACCCCGATCGAAATTTAGGGAGTGCCAACGTGTCCAGCCCGCCGCGCGGTGCGATCACCGCGCAGCTGGAGCCCGTCGTAGCCGAGGCCGTGGCTCGAATGGGCTTCGACCTGGAGGAGTTCGACGTGCAGCAGGCCGGCCGCCGTCGGCTGATCAAGGTCGTCATCGACTCCGACGACGGGGTCGGGCTCGACCAGATCTCCGACGTCAGTCGCGCGGTGTCGGAGGTGCTGGACGCGCATGAGCACGTCCTGGCCGGCTCCTACACGCTGGAGGTCACTTCGCCGGGCGTGGACCGGCCGCTGACCCGCGCGCGGCACTGGCGGCGGGCGCGCTACCGGCTGGTCAAGATCAGGTTCACCGGCGGCGAGAAGTTGGTGGCGCGGGTCGGGGAAGCCGATGATGAAGGCGTCACGGTGCTCTTCGGCGGCGAACTGCGCCGGGTGGCCTACCGTGATGTCGAACGCGCGGTGGTCGAGGTGGAGTTCCAGCAGCCACCGGCGGAGGATTTGGTCAAGCTGGAGCGTGCTGCGGGCGGCGTTTCCCAAGCGGGGGACGACCGGGAAGACACGGAGGAGTCGAGGTGAACGTCGACATCGCGGCGCTGCGTGCGATCGAACGCGACAAGGACATCCCGTTCGAGACGGTCCTGGAAGCAATCGAATCGGCGCTGCTCACCGCATACCGCCACACCGAGGGGCATGAGTCGCACGCGCGGGTGGAGGTGGACCGCAAGACCGGTGTCGTGCGGGTCATCGCGCACACCCTGGCCGCCGACGGGAGCGTGCAGGAGGAATGGGACGACACCCCGGAGGGCTTCGGGCGGATCGCGGCGACCACCGCCCGGCAGGTCATCCTTCAGCGCCTGCGCGACGCCGAGCACGAGCGGACCTTCGGCGAGTTCGCCGCCAAGGAAGGTGAGATCCTCGGCGGCGTCATCCAACGCGACGCCCGGGCCAACTCCCGCGGCATGGTCATCGTGCAGGTCGGGGACAGCGAAGGTGTGATTCCCGCCGCGGAGCAGGTGCCCGGCGAGAACTACGAGCACGGCACCCGGATCAAGTGCTACGTCGTCGGGGTGTCCCGGAGCGCGCGCGGACCGCAGATCACGCTGTCGCGCACCCACCCGAACTTGGTGCGGCGGCTGTTCGCGCTGGAGGTGCCGGAGATCGCCGACGGCACCGTGGAGATCCCCGCGGTGGCGCGGGAGGCCGGGCACCGCTCCAAGATCGCGGTGCGTTCGACGGTCAGCGGCGTCAACGCCAAGGGCGCCTGCATCGGGCCGATGGGCGCCCGGGTGCGCAACGTGATGAGCGAGTTGGGTGGCGAGAAGATCGACATCATCGACTACTCGGACGACCCGGCGACCTTCGTCGGCAACGCGCTGTCGCCGGCCAAGGTAGTCTCGGTGGAGGTCGTCGACGAGCGGACCAAGACCGCTCGGGTTGTCGTGCCGGATTTCCAGCTCTCGCTGGCGATCGGCAAGGAAGGCCAGAACGCTCGGCTGGCGGCGCGGCTGACCGGCTGGCGGATCGACATCCGCAGCGATGCCGACCCCGGTGAACCCACCAGCGCGGCGGCCCAGCCACCGGCGCAGGCGTCCGGGCTCGACCCCGCGGTGGAAGGTCTGCCGACCGTGGGTTCGGCCGAGTAACGTCGTCGGGTTAGAATCACAGGAGGTTCGACGCGAGGGAGCGACAATCCGCACACGTGTGTCCGGCGAACGCGGCGAGAGCCGTGGACCGGTACGTACTTGCGTGGGGTGCCGTGCCCGGACGTCGTCCTCTGAGCTGCTGCGAGTGGTGGCTGAGGTCGATCGGGCGGGTCCCGTCGCTGTTCCCGATCCACGACGTCGGCAACCGGGCCGGGGAGCATGGCTGCACCCCGATCCGGGGTGCCTTCGTCTGGCCGAGCGGCGCCGGGCTTTTCCGCGTGCACTGCGTGTGCCGGGAGCCCTGGACACCTCAGCCGTGCAGGCCCACCTGAGTGCCGGGCAACCGCAGCTGGCGGCTCAGGACATGACCGACGCGGGATTCGTCCCGCGCCAGGCAACTGAAGGAAAGCAGGTCGACCCGTCATGAATCAGCCGTGAAGCTGAAGCCATGAACGCGCATCGGCGATAGGACGAGGTCGAGCGGGACTGCCGCCCGGCCTCACCCAGATGAGGAGAGCAGTGGCAGGCAAGGCCCGCGTACATGAGCTCGCCAAAGAGCTCGGTGTTACCAGCAAGGAAGTTCTGAACAAGCTCGCCGAGCAGGGCGAGTACGTGAAGTCCGCGTCGTCCACCGTGGAAGCCCCGGTGGCGCGCAGGCTGCGCGACGCGCTCGCCAAACCCTCGGCGTCGAGGAAAAGCGACGCCAGCGGTGGCGGCAAGCCCGCTCCGGCAGAGCCCAGGCCGTCCCGCGCCGAAGCGGCGGCGCCGAAGCCTGGACCCAAGCCCGGTCCGCGCCCCGAAGGGCCGGCCGGTGAGCGTCCCAAGCCCGGCCCCAAGCCGGGTCCGAAGCCGACCCCCAAGCCCGAGCCGGAGTTCAAGGCGGTCGAGCAGGTTCCGGCTGCCAAGGCCGAGACCCGACCGGGGCCGGGCCCCAAGACCGAGAACAGGCCTGCATCGGGCCCCAAACCCAGTCCCAAGCCGCGCCCGAAGCAGGGCGGCGACGGCGATGCAGGTGTGGTTCCGCCGCGCCCGAAGGCACCCAAGCCTGGACCGCGGCAGCCGCGCGTCGGCAACAACCCGTTCGGCGTCGGCAGCGGAGCGCCGCAGCAGCGGCCGCCGCGGCCGGGCCCGGGTGGCCGTCAGGGCGGCGGGCAGGGCCCCGGCCGCCAGCACGGCGGTCACGGTGGTCCCGGTGGCCAGCGCCAGGGCGGCGGTCAGGGTGCCGGCACGGCACCGGCCGCGGGCAACGCGCCACGCGGTGACGGTGGCTCGCGCCCGAACCCGGGCATGATGCCGCCCCGTCCCAACCCCGGCATGATGCCGCCCCGTCCGCCGCGCAGCGGTGGCGGTCCCGGCGGCGGCCGTGGTGGCGGCGGTCGTGGTGGACCTGGCGGTGGTGGCGGCGGCGGTCGTCCCGGCGGTGGTGGCGGCGGTCGTCCCGGTGGGGGCGGCGGCGGCTTCCGTGGCGGCGGCGGTGGCGGCGGCGGTGCGCCCAGCGGCGCTCCGGCCGGCGGTGGCTTCCGCGGTCGTCCCGGCGGCGGCGGTCGTCCGGGCGGTCCCGGTGGTCGCGGCGGTGCGGCCGGTGCGTTCGGTCGCCCCGGCGGTCCGGCCAAGCGCGGTCGCAAGTCGAAGCGGCAGAAGCGCCAGGAGTACATGGAGAACATGCAGGCGCCGTCGGTCGGCGGCGTCCGCCTCCCGCGCGGCAGCGGCGAGACCGTTCGCCTGCGCCGTGGTGCTTCGCTGACCGACTTCGCCGAGAAGATCAACGCCAACCCGGCTTCGCTGGTGCAGGCGATGTTCCACCTCGGTGAGATGGTCACCGCGACCCAGTCCGTCTCCGACGAGGTGCTGGAGCTCCTCGGCCAGGAGATGAACTACAAGATCGAGATGGTCAGTCCGGAGGACGAGGACCGGGAGCTGCTGGAGTCGTTCGACATCAGCTACGGCGACCCGGGCAGCTCCGAGGACGAGCTGGCGGCCCGTCCGCCGGTGGTGACCGTCATGGGTCACGTCGACCACGGCAAGACGCGACTGCTGGACACCATCCGGAAGACGAACGTGCAGGCCGGCGAGGCCGGTGGCATCACCCAGCACATCGGTGCCTACCAGGTCATCACCGAGCTGGAAGGCAACAAGCGGCCGATCACGTTCATCGACACCCCTGGTCACGAGGCGTTCACCGCCATGCGTGCCCGTGGTGCCAAGTCGACCGACATCGCCGTGCTGGTGGTGGCCGCCGACGACGGCGTCATGCCGCAGACGGTGGAGGCGATCAACCACGCCCAGGCGGCCGGTGTGCCGATCGTGGTCGCGGTCAACAAGATCGACGTCGAGGGTGCGAACCCGGCCAAGATCCGCCAGCAGCTGACCGAGTACAACCTGGTCGCTGAGGAGTACGGCGGCGACACCATGTTCGTCGACATCTCGGCGAAGCAGGGCACCAACATCGACAACCTGCTCGAGGCGATCCTGCTCACCGCGGACGCCGCGCTGGACATGCGGGCCAACCCGCACATGCCCGCCCAGGGTGTGGCGATCGAGGCTCACCTCGACCGCGGTCGAGGCCCGGTGGCCACGGTGCTGGTGCAGCGGGGCACGCTGCGGGTCGGCGACTCGGTGGTTGCCGGCGACGCCTACGGTCGCGTCCGCCGGATGATCAACGAGAACGACGAGGACGTCTCCGAGGCGCTGCCGTCGCGGCCGGTGCAGGTCATCGGCTTCACGTCGGTGCCGGGTGCGGGCGACACCTTCCTGGTGGTCGACGAGGACCGGGTGGCCCGGCAGATCGCCGACCGCCGCGGGGCCCGCATCCGCGAGGCGCAGAACGCGGCCAAGCGCAAGCGGGTCAGCCTCGAGGACCTGGACAAGGTGCTCAAGGAGACCAACCAGCTGAACCTGATCATCAAGGGTGACAACTCGGGTACCGTCGAGGCGCTCGAAGAGTCCCTGATGAAGATCGAGGTCGGCGACGAGGTCGAGCTCCGGGTGATCCACCGCGGCGTCGGTGGCATCAACGAGTCGGACATCAACCTCGCCACCGCGGAGAACACCATCGTCCTTGGCTTCAACGTCCGGGCCGAGGGCAAGGCGACCGAGGTCGCCAACCGCGAGGGCGTGGAGATCCGGTACTACTCGGTGATCTATCGCGCGATCGAGGAAATCGAGCAGGCCCTCAAGGGCATGCTCAAGCCCGAGTACGAGGAAGTCGAACTGGGCAGGGCCGAGGTCCGCGAGGTCTTCAAGTCCTCCAGGATCGGTTCCATCGCTGGTTGCATGGTCACCGGCGGCATCATCAAGCGCAACGCCAAGGCACGCCTGCTGCGGGACAACGTGGTGGTCGCCGAGAACCTCAGCATCAACTCGCTGAAGCGGTTCAAGGACGACGCGACCGAGGTCCGCGAAGGCTTCGAATGCGGTCTGACCCTGGGGTCGTACAACGACATCAAGGTCGGAGACGTCATCGAGCCCTACGAGATGCGCGAGAAGCCGCGCGACTGAGCCGGTACTACGCAGGGGGTCGTCGCTTCGGCGGCCCCCTGCGCAGCGGTTCGTTCCCGCGTGAGGAACACCCATGTACGTTGGTGTGCTCGAACTGGACGTCCTGCTTGGCGACGTCCACTCCCTGAAGCAGAAGCGCGCTGTCGTCCGGCCCGTGGTGGCCGAGCTGCGGCGGCGCTTCGAGGTTGCCGTCGCCGAGGCCGGGAACCAGAACCTGCACCGCCGCGCGCTGTTCGGCGTAGCGGCGGTCTCCGGTGACGCCGCGCACGTGCGCGATGTGCTGGACGCGTGCGAGCGCCTGGTCGCCGCACGCCCCGAACTCGAATTGCTCTCGGCCCGACAGCGCATGCTGGGGCCGGAGGACTAGGAGCTCTTCGTGGTCGTTTTGCGTCGGGTGCGGGTGGCGGGACCTCAGGCGCCACCTGCGGCGGTGCGAACGGAGTCCCACACCGCAAGCGGCTGGCACCGCTTGTCAAATGAACTGAACTTTCCCCGAAGGAGGTGCGCTGTGGCGGATACGGCGCGCGCCCGCAGGCTCGCCAAGCGCATCGCGCAGATCGTGGCATCCGGGCTGGAGCACGAGGTGAAGGACCCGCGGCTGGCGATGGTGACGGTCACCGACGCGCGGGTCACCCCCGACCTGCGGGACGCCACTGTGTACTACACGGTGTTCGGCGACGACGCCGACTACGCCTCGACCGCCGCGGCGCTGGCCAGTGCGACCGGGGTGCTGCGGTCCCGGGTGGGCCAGCAGACCGGCGTCCGGTTCACCCCGACGCTGACCTTCGTCGCGGACACCGTGCCGGACAACGCGCGACGGATGGAGGAGCTGCTCGCCAAGGCCAAGGAGGCCGACGATGAGGTGGCCCGACTGGCTTCCGGCGCGGTGCCCGCCGGCGACGCCGACCCGTACCGCACCAGCACCGACGATGACGAACTCGCCACCGACGGTGCGGACCTGGAGTCGTTTTCCGACGCCGATGTGCGTCGTGGGCCACAGAGTGGTTGAGTCGCAGCGCAGCATCAGGTGCGTTGGACATCGGTGGTCAGCACGGCCGCCGATGTCGTGGAGGTGAACCTGTGCGCGGGCAACTCGAATCCGGCCGCTGCGGCGGCGGTCCTTCGACCGGCGTCGACCCGGTCGCACCCGCCATTGCCGAGGCCGCCCGCAAGCTGACCGAAGCCTCGGACGTGACGCTGTTCGCGCACATCAACCCGGACGCCGACGCACTCGGCAGTGCGTTGGCGCTGGGGAGGGTGCTGCGGCGGCGGGGCTGCACGGTCCGCGTGTCGTTCGGGAAACCCGAGCTGCCGCCGTTCTCGCTGCGCGATCTGGACGGCGACGGGCTGGTGGTGCCCGCGGACGAGGTGTCCGCCGCGCCGCCGCTGCTGGTCGTCTGCGACACCGGGAGCCTGCAGCGGCTCGGTCTGCTCGCCGATCGGGTGCCTGCGACGATCGCCGCCGGCGGCGACGTCATCGTGATCGACCACCACGTGTCGAACACCCGCTTCGGCACGCTGCACGTGGTCGACGAGCACGCTGAGGCAACGGTGATGATCGTGCTGCGGTTGCTCGACGAGCTCGGCGAGGAGCTCGATCTGCCTATCGCTCGGTGCCTCTACGCGGGCCTGGTCACCGACACCCGTTCGTTCCGGCACGCCAGCGCTTGGACGCACCGGGTGGCGGCGCGGCTGTTGGAGGCCGGGGTGGACCCCGAAGCGACGACGCGGCCGCTGCTGGACACGCATCCGTTCGACTGGCTGAGCATGCTTTCCGGCGTGTTGGGCGAAGCCCAGCTGGAGCCGACCGCGGCGCAGGGACTGGGGCTGGTGCACGCGACGGTTCGGCTGGCGCAATCCGACGGCCTGCGCAGCGAGGACGTGGACAGCGTCATCGACGTGGTGCGTACGACCAGCGAGGCAGAGGTCGCGGCGGTGCTCAAGGAGACCGCGCCGCAGCACTGGTCGGTGTCCCTGCGAGCCGACAGCCGCGTCGACGTAGGTCACGCCGCTGCTGCCTGCGGCGGTGGCGGGCACCGGCTCGCATCCGGCTTCACGGCGCAGGGCCCGGCCGAGGACATCATCGCGGCGCTGCGCAAAGCCCTCGACGAGGCCCCGCTCCTGGACTGACGCCTCCCCGCGAGCTGTACGCGCGTGAAGGCCGCTGAGGACCCTGGCGGTGCCCGGTTGTGAGTGTGGGCTATGCGCCTTCGGCGCATGCGACGACATCGCGTCGTGGGACTTCAGGTGTCGCGGCTGCGGATCGGCCAGGATGAACAGGCTCAATGGAAATTGCGGACCTCGGCGGACTCCGGCGGGCCTCATCTTCGGCGGGTCTTTGGCGGGTAGGGGCGCGACACGGTGACGGCTGTGGGCAGCTCCGAATCGAATCCGAATCGGCGCCAGGTCAGGCTCGTCGGCGGGCTCGGAAGGCTGCGACATGTATCCGATTCGCGCAGCGGGGGCTGCAGAAGCGCTTGGCCTGGTTCGTCGAGGTGTCCAGGAAGTAGGTGCCGCAGCCCTCGGCTCCGCAGCGTCCCCAGCGTGTAGTGCCGTGCTGGACGACACCCTGTGCCAAGCCCCACGCGGCGGACGCGGCGACCTCGTCGACCGCCGGTGCGTCCGGTCCGGCCACGTGGACGTGCCAGTTGGGGGTGCCGTCGCGGCCTCCGTGCCCGGACAGCCTGGGCCGGGGCGGGTGCGCCGACAGCAGTGCGTTGATCTCCGCGAGCACGGTCTCGCTGTCGTCGGACACCATCGCGTCGAGCGCCCGGCGCAGCCTGTCCGCCACGCCGCGCAGCACCGGCAGGTCTGGTTCGTGCAGCCGGTCGGCCCACCACGGCTCGTCGTGGAGTGCGGCACGCACCGATTCCAGGGTGCTCAGGTCGGCGCTAGCGAGCCTGAGCGCCACCGCTGCGTAATCAGCGTTGTCCATGGGCGGTCCTTACCGTACCCTGCCTGTCAGGGGTGAACCCGTCGATCACAGCTTACCGGGAGGCCAGCGTGTCCGATCTGGGGGAGCGCGTAGCGCCGCGCAAACTGCTGGCGCTCGCGGTACCGGCGCTGGGGGTGCTAGCCGCCGAACCGCTATACGTGCTCGTCGACACCGCCGTCGTCGGACACCTCGGCGCGGTCCCGCTGGCCGGACTGGCGCTCGGCGGCACGCTGTTCACGCTGGTGTCGAGCCAACTGACGTTCCTCACCTACGGCACGACGGCGCGGACTGCGCGGCTGCACGGTGCCGGACGCCGCAAGGACGCCGTCGCCGAAGGCGTGCAGGCGACTTGGTTGGGGGTATGCGTCGGCGTGGTGCTCCTGCTGCTCGCGCAGCTGGTGGCGGTCCCAGTGGCCGAACTGCTCGCCGGGCCCGGCCCGGTGGCCGACGCGGCCGGCACCTGGATGCGCATCGCGCTCTGCGGCGCGCCGATGGTGCTGATCACGATGGCGGGCAACGGCTGGATGCGCGGCGTGCAGGACACCGCACGTCCGCTGCGCTACGTGCTGGTCGGTAACGGTGTCTCGGCAGTGCTGTGCCCGATGTTCGTCTACCCCTTCGGCTGGGGCCTGGAGGGTTCGGCGGTCGCGAACCTGATCGGCCAGACGATCGCCGCCGCGCTGTTCCTGCGGGCGCTGGTCGTCGAACGGGCGCCGCTGAGGCCGGATCCCGCGAAGATGCGCGCCCAGCTCGGGCTCGGCCGCGACCTGGTGCTGCGGACGCTGGCGTTCCAGGCGTGCTTCCTGTCGGCGACGTCGGTCGCGGCTCGGACCGGCGCGGAGACAGCCGCCGCGCACCAGGTGGTCTGGCAACTGTGGACTTTCTTGGCGCTCGTGCTCGACTCGCTGGCGATCGCTGCTCAGTCGCTGGTCGGTGCCGCGCTCGGCGCCGGTTCCGCGCCGCGGGCCAAGGGGATCGCCAGGCAGGTCACCTGGTACGGCTTGGCGTTCGGCGCGGTGCTCGGGTTGGTGTTCGCGGCACTGTCCGGTGTGCTGCCGACGTTGTTCACCACCGACGGCGCGGTGTTGTCTGAGATCCCGCACGCGTGGTGGTTCTTCGTGTTCCTGCAGCCGGTCGCGGGCGTGGTGTTCGCGCTGGACGGGGTTTTCCTCGGTGCCGGCGACGCGGCCTACCTGCGCACCGCGACGTTGTTGAGCGCGGCCAGCGGCTACCTGCCGCTGATCTGGCTGTCGCTGGCGTTCGGCTGGGGCCTGGCCGGGATCTGGACCGGCCTGAGCCTTTTCATGGTCCTGCGCCTGATCACGCTGCTGCTGCGGGCCCGCTCCGGCCGATGGGCCGTCGTCGGCGCAACACCGGCACCAGCCACCGCGTAAGCACCCCGTGGCCAGCGGGAACGCGCCGGCCACCGGGTGGTCACTGCCAGCACCAGTCCTGCTCGCGGACCTGGCGGTAGGCGTCTCGGCGGTGCTCCGAGTCGAGGCGCTGTATGTAGACCACGCCGTCGAGGTGGTCGGTCTCGTGCTGCAGGCAGCGCGCCATCAGTCCGCTGCCCAACACCGTGATCGGCTCGGTCGCCATGCGCAACGCCGGGTCGCCGAGGCGCCTGATCGTTCGGAACACCACCGGCAAACCTCCTCATCACCGCGCGCCACCCTGGCGACGCGCCCCGCTCCGGGTCGGGGAAGATGGTGCCTCGTGTCCGAACGCTCCCGCAAAACGCGTCCCACCGTTTCGCCCGGCCTGCTGGTGATCGACAAACCGGCGGGGATGACCTCGCACGACGTCGTGTCTCGGGTCCGCCGCATCATGGGCACCCGCCGCGTCGGGCACGCCGGGACGCTGGACCCGATGGCCACCGGAGTGCTGGTTCTCGGCTTGGAGCGGGCCACCAAGCTGCTCGGCCACCTCGCCCTGGACACCAAGGCCTACCTCGCCACGATCCGGCTGGGCGCGACCACCACCACCGACGACGCCGAGGGCGACGTGATGTCCGAAGTGGACGCGTCCGCAGTGGATGAGGAGGCGATCCGGGCCGGGATAGCGGAACTGACCGGCGACATCCAGCAGGTGCCTAGCGCCGTCAGTGCGGTGAAGGTCAACGGTCGGCGCGCCTACGAACTGGCGCGCAACGGCGAGAGCGTGGAGTTGGCCGCGCGCGCGGTCACGGTGTCGCGCTTCGACGTGCTGGCGCTGCGCCGCACCGAGCGGACGACCGACCTGGACGTGCTGGTCGAATGCTCGTCGGGCACCTACGTGCGCGCGCTGGCGCGGGACCTGGGCGCCGGGCTCGGTGTCGGCGGGCACCTCGCCGAACTCCGCCGCACCCGGGTCGGTCCGTTCGGGCTGGTCACGGCGCGAACCCTGGAGCAGTTGGAGTCCGAGCCCGGGTTGTCGATGAGCCTGGACCAGGCGGTCGAGGCCGCGTTCCCGCGCCGCAACGTGGACTCCACCGTCGCCAGGGCCCTCTCGCACGGCCAGGTGGTGCCGGCGGCCGGGGTCGAGGGCCTCTACGGGATGTTCGATCCGGACGGTCGCGCGGTCGCCCTGGTCCGCGACCGCGGCCGGACCGCGAAGGCGGTGTTGCTGATCATTCCGGCGAACTGATCGAGCCCGGACGAGTCCCCTTGATTCGCAACCGTTTTCGGCGCAACCCCTGTCCCACTCGGCCGCCCGTGCCGCGTGATCTGCGGCACGGGCGGTGGCGTGCCGGTGCCCGGGTGGCGGCGCAGTAGGCTTCCTGGTCGTGCAGCGATGGCGTGGTTTGGAGCAGACCCCCGGTGGCTGGGGCCGGTGCGTAGTCACTATCGGCGTCTTCGACGGGGTGCACCGCGGGCACCAGCAGTTGATCACGCACGCGGTGCAGCAGGCCCGCCGCCGCAACGTGCCCTGCGTGCTGATGACCTTCGACCCGCACCCGTCCGAGGTGGTCCGCGCGGGTAGTCACCCGGCGCAGCTGACCACCCTGCGGCGGCGCGCCGAACTCGTCGAACAACTCGGCGTAGATGTCTTCTGCGTGCTGCCGTTCACCCGCGAGGTCTCGCGCATCCCGGCCGAGGAGTTCGTGCACGCGATGCTGGTGGAACGGTTGCACGCGGCGGAGATCGTGGTCGGCGAGAACTTCACCTTCGGCCACAAGGCGGCCGGCAACATCGAGCTGCTGGCCAAGCTCGGCGAGCGGTTCGGCTTCGAGGTCGAGTCCGATGCGCTGGTTTCCGGGCCGGTGCAGCGCTCCGATGCCGCGGACGGAACTTCGGTGACCTTCTCCTCGACCTACATCCGCTCCTGCATCGACGCCGGCGACGTCGTCGCGGCCGCCTCCGCGCTGGGCCGCTACCACCGGCTGGAGGGCATCGTGGTGCGCGGCGCCGGGCGCGGTGGCAAGGAACTCGGCTTCCCGACCGCCAACCTGTCCACCCCGCCCCACACGGCGATCCCGGCCGACGGCGTGTACGCGGCGTGGTTCACGCACCGCCTACGTGGCTCGAAGGGGCAGGGGAAGACCCTGCCGGCGGCGGTGTCGGTTGGCAGCAACCCGACCTTCTCCGGCACCGAGCGCACCGTCGAGGCGTACGTGCTGGACGTCGACGCCGACTTCTACGGCGAGCACGTCGAACTGGACTTCGTGCAGCGCCTGCGGTCGATGGAGCGCTACGACACGGTCGACGCGCTGATCGAGCAGATGCACCAGGACGTCGCCGAAACCCGGCGCATCCTGGGGGCGGACGGGTGAGACCCGGCAGGCCGACCCCCCGAACGGAGCAGTTGCGTCGGCTGCCCGGCGCACCGCGAGTGGAACATATTTCGGATTCCCGTCCGCGCCCGGCCGGTGACCTGGCAGTATTCACAGCCGAACCAGCAGCCGTCCGCGGCCGGGTCGGCGCCGACACGGGGGGAGCGAAGGTGACGGAGAGCAGCAACGTCCAGCGGAACCTGGCGCTGCAACGGCAGTGGTACGGCGAGCCGCTGGGGGACCGGGTACGCCGACTGGTCGTTGCGTTCCGCATCTCGCAGGCCCAACTCGCCGAGGTCCTCGGGATCAGCGCACCGATGCTCAGCCAGGTGATGAGCGGGCGGCGCGCCAAGATCGGCAACCCGTCGGTGTTGGCCCGGCTCGTGATGCTGGAGCGCAAGGTGCTCATCCCCGGGGTTGCCGTGGGCGAGTCGGACGCGATCAAGCAGGCCCTAGAGGACGTCCGGCAGTCACAACCGTCGGTGGGGCGCGACAACTTCCCGGTCATGCACGCGGCCAACGGCGAGGAAGCCGCCTGGCCGGTGCTGCGCGAGGTGGCCAAACCCGGCGAACTGGAGGCGGCGGCGTCGCTGCTCGAAGGTCGCTACCCGGCGCTGGCGCAGTTGCTCCGCCGCGCCGCCAACGGAGACTGACCACCTTCCCCTGATTCGATTCCAACGGAAATCGGCGGGTCGATTTCCATTGAAATCGCACGGACACTGGGGAGCATGCGTCTGTTCACCGCGTTGTGGCCGTCAGAAGAGGCGGTGCGGCACCTGGCGTCGACAGTCGACAGGCTCCGCCCGGACCGAGTGGCCAAGGCCACCGCTGGACTGCGCAAGTTCCGCTTCACGCCTTCGCAGCGCTGGCACCTGACGCTGCGCTTCCACGGCGACGACGCCGACCAGCAGCACGTGATCGAGAGACTGGACCACCGCGTCGCCCGCCTGCTGGAGGCCGAACCGGCGCCGCCGCGGCTCCGGCTGGCCGGTGCTGGGGCATTCCGCGGCGTGCTGTGGATCGGCGTCGAGCCGGGCACCGATTCCGACGACGCCGCGCTACGCGCGCTGGTGCGCGCGGCCGGGAGCGATCCACGCGGTTACACAGCGCATCTCACCATCGCCCGATGGGCCGCCGGGCACGCCGATCGGGAGCTGCTGCCCGGGCTGTTCGCCGGCTACGCCGGTCCTTGGTGGCAGTCGCGCGAGCTGGCCGTGGTGCGCAGTGACCTGCAGGAAGGCGGCCGCGAGTACCGGACGGTGTACCGCGTCGCGGTGACGCGCGAGACGCCGGGCTAACCCGGTAGTGCAGTCCTTCCCTGTTATCCTGGCCTGTGGAACGGCTGCAGTCCGTGGTGGCCGAATCTGGTCGATCGCGCGTCGACCCGCTACCCGACCGGCTGGTCGGGCACAGCTGACACGGGACATCGAAGGAGAATCAACTCGTGGCGTTGTCCACTGATGACAAGAAGCAGATCCTGGCCGAGTACGGCCTGAAGGACGGCGACGCCGGTTCGCCGGAGGCCCAGGTGGCCCTGCTGACCAAGCGGATCACCGGGCTGACCGAGCACCTCAAGCAGCACAAGCACGACCACCACTCGCGTCGTGGCTTGCTGCTGATGGTCGGCCGCCGCCGCCGGCTGCTCAACTACCTGACCAAGGTGGACATCGAACGCTACCGTTCGCTGATCCAGCGACTCGGTCTGCGTCGTTGACGAAAGAACGACGCTGCCTTCGCAGTGCCGCCAGAGTTGATCGCGGT
>NZ_JBSFLZ010000032.1:0-59091 GCF_053599315.1 Saccharopolyspora sp. NPDC000995 | reverse complement strand
ACCGAGGACATGGTGACCGGTTTCGTGGCAGCGCACCCCGAACACGTCCGGCAGGTGCCCGGCGGCGTGGTGCGGGCGAAACGCGCGCGCGAGGGAGTGCGGGGGTGGTGTTCTCGTTCGGCAACTACGCCGGCGACCCCGCCGGAAGGCCAAGCGACCGCCGCGGTCGTGGCGAAGGCCCTGCACGCGGTGGCGGAGCTGCTGCACGGCAAGGAAGAAGAACTCGGTCGAGCCGAGCTCGGCGACAAGACGCTGGTCGACGCTCTGATTCCGTTCGTCGAGGAACTCCGCCGCGCCGTCGATGCCGGCGAGAAAGCGGCCGGGACGCCTGGCAGCAGGCCGCCGGACGTGTCCGAGCCGCACCTACGCGTGGAACGCGACGGGGCGGTAAGAACCCGGAACTAAGCGGCGGCCTACCGCGATGACCGAAACATTCCTAGCCTGACTGGCTGATGAGCAGCAGAGGAGCCGTACACTATGCGACTGATTGTGGGCATGACAGGGGCAACGGGTGCGGTGTTCGGCGTCCGCCTGCTGGAGGCACTGCGCGAGCTGCCCGATGTGGAGACCCACTTGGTGCTTTCGGCGTGGGCGCGGACCACTCTAGAACTGGAGACTGGCCTGTCGGTGCGCGAAGTCACCGACCTCGCCGATGCCGCCCACAGCCCCGGAGACCAGGGGGCGAGCATCTCCTCCGGCTCGTTCCGCACTGACGGAATGATCATCGCGCCATGCTCGATGAAGACCCTGGCCGGCATCCGGGCCGGCTACGCCGACGGGCTGATCGGCCGCGCCGCGGACGTGGTCCTCAAGGAACGCCGCAAGCTGGTGCTGGTCCCGCGTGAGACCCCGCTGAGCGAGATTCACCTGGAGAACATGCTGGCGCTCACGCGCCTTGGAGCGCAGATGGTGCCGCCCATGCCCGCCTTCTACAACCACCCGGAAACCGTGGACGACATCGTCGACCACATCACCGCGCGGGTGCTGGATCAGTTCGACCTGCCGACGCCGAACGCCCGGCGGTGGGTCGGCATCCGCGCGGCACGCGAGCAGCGTTGCCCGCAGAAGCTGCCCGTGCCGCACGCTTTGGACGCACAAGGAGAGTCCCATGCCATATGACGACCTGCGCAGCTTCCTGCAAACTCTTGACAAAGAGGGCCAACTGCTGCGCATCGCCGACGAGGTGATGCCCGAACCCGGCATCGCCGCCGCCCGAGACCGTCGACAATCTCTACAGCTCGCCGGTCCCCGGCGTCTGGGACGTGCTGCAATGCCAGCAGGGCCTCTACACTTGGCACACCAGCGAACCTGCCCGTCGCACCAGTCGCGACGCCTACCCCGAGTTTCAAGATGACGCTCGAGGACATCAAGGCAGCCCCCGAAGTCCCCACCATTGCTACGTTGGGCTCCGCGTCCTGACGCCAGACCCGTCACCTTCCGCGGGAACCTGGTTCCCGCGGACCATTTCCTTGGAGGCTGCGAGATGCCACCCGAGCCACACGACACCCTGATGTGGGAGGCCCGAACTCAGCCCGGACGCCGGGATGAACTGCTCGCCTGGGTGGAACAGACCGCGGTGCTCGCTCTGCTCGCCGAACCCGGCTGTCTCGACGCCAGTACCTACCTGGGGGGCGAGGACCGGGTCGTGGTCATCGCTCACACCACCGGCACCGTGCCCCGCATGCCGGACCCGCCCGACGAGCTGCTGCTGCGCGCCGTACACCAATGGCCCTTCCGCAAAAACGCCATCTATCGCAAGTGACGACCTCCCAACCGCCAGTCCCGGCCGCATCTCGGCTCTGGGGCACACAGCCGGGGCCAGGTACTTGGCTTGCGGTTCAGCCGCTCACCAAGCTCCCTCTCGCCACCCCATCAACCCAGGGCGGCAGTATCGGGCGCGCCCTCTCCCCTTCCACCTAGCAGCCGCAGACCACGGCCGCTGGGGATTCTTCCCCTTGGCGACCTGGTAGACGGCCCCGATCGCGTCGTGGCAGCCACGCCCGGGCCGAAATCCGTAGGATCGCGACTCAAAGCGATCCTCCCACTGAGGCTCCAAGGCGTTACGCACCCGATTCTGCTGAGCACGATCGGCGATGGCGAGAATGCCTAACGGCCTGCGTTTCCCATCGCTGTTCGGTATGTATATCCGTTTCACCGACCGGGCTCGCCACGGTGAAGAATGGCAGTGCAATCGCTCCCGCCAACTCCGTCCGATCCCGGGATGTCAACGCCTCCCCACCTGACGCCTCTAGCGGGCGCCTTTTCCACCTCCCGGTGCCCCGTCACCGACGGCCAGACCGGGGCGCGCATCCGACAAACACCGGGACGAGTTGCGCGCCGAGGGAATCGAATCGGAGATCGCCGAGCGCGGAACCGACCACGGCATACCAAAAGATCTTTAACGGTTGTGTCCGGTGAGGATTTTCCGTCGCCGTCTTCCCCTGTTGGGGCGAACCTGGGAAACTTGACCAAGGTTGCGCGTCGGCTGGCCGGAGGTCCTGGCCGCAACGTATAGGTCTCGTTTCGAACCAATGGAGGAGAGTATCGTGGACCGTTGTACCAGCTTCCGCTCCTACTTGGATGCTTTGGACAAGATCGGGGAGTTGCGCATCGTAGACCGTCAGGTCGACCCGATCTTGGAAGTTGGTGCGATAATCCGCCGGTCTTACGAGACGTTCAGCCCCGCTCCGTTGTTCACAAATGTGGCCGATTGCCCGCCCGGGTTCCGAATCCTCGGTGCTCCGGTTGGGCTGAGCACCAACCCGGAGCAACGCCTGGCGCGTTTGGCCGTCTCGCTGGGGCTGCCCGCGGACACCATGCCTTTGAAGATCTTGGATGCACTTATCGCCGCCCGTTCCAGTGACCCCATCAAACCACGTATCGTATCCAGCGGGCCGTGCAAGGAAAATCGGATGGTCGGCGCTGACCTTGATCTCACTCGATTCCCCAGCCCGTTGATCCACCAAGGCGACGGTGGCAGATACTTCAACACTTGGGGGACGGTGATCGTGCGCACGCCTGATGGTTCCTGGACGAACTGGTCGGTGGCTAGGGTGATGGCGCTGGACAGCACTCGTCTGACCGGCACGGTCTTTCCCTCCCAGCACCTGGGCATGATTCACCGGATGTGGCAAGAGCGGGGAGAGCCAATGCCGTTCGCCATAGCCCAGGGGTGTGAGCCGGCGATCCCCGTCCTGTCCGGAATGGCCTTTCCCGCTGGCGTCGATGAGGCCGACCACGTCGGCGGATACTTCGGTGAACCCGCCGAGGTGGTTCGCTGCGAAACGGTGGATCTCGAGGTGCCGGCTACCGCGGAAATCGTGGTGGAAGGATTTGTCGATCCGGTGGAGACGGCCGCCGAAGGACCGATGGGGGAGTACGCTGGATACCTCGGATCGGTGTCCGCGCCGCAACCGGTATACCAGGTTACCGCGGTCACTTATCGGGATGACCCGATTCTGCCGGTGGTCGCGGGAGGTGAACCCGCCGACGAGAACCACACGATCACTGGTATCGGCGTCGCTGCTGAAGCGATGGTTGCGTTACGTGAGGCCGGGATTCCAGTAACCGCCGCATGGATGCCCGTCGAAAGCGCGTGCCACTGGTTGGTCGTAACCGTTCCTGTCGATGCGCGTAAACGCCTTGGTGTGGCAGAAGAAGAATTGGTGCGCCGCATCGGAGAGGCCATCTTCTCGACGAAGGTCGGTATTTGCGTTCCGCAAATTCTGGTCATGCATGATGACATCGACCCCACCAACACCGCCGAGACGGTGTGGGCCTTTGCCACCCGGTGGCGGCCGGCCAGCGGGGACGTGTTCTTCCCCGACCAGCCGGCCGTTCCACTGATCGGCTCACTCGATGACGCCGACCGCAGCCGGTGCCGGATGACCAAAGTGGTGCACAACTGTCTTTTCGGGCAGCCGATGGATGTCCTGCCGCAGCGCAGTTCCTTCGCCGCGGCCTATCCGGAAGAAATCCGCCGACGGGTACTGGACATGTGGTGACTGCGCCGTCGCCACTAGCAGGCGCGACGCCGGATCACTCGTGCGCATGAGCCTTGAGCGTGTCGGGCTCCATCCAATGCATGCCATCGGCGGCGGTGAGGAGCCCTCCCGGAATTCTCGGAGGCTCGTGCGCGGCGTTCCCGAGAGCGGCGTCGACCTGCAAGGCGGCTCCCTCTTCCAGGAACCGTTCCAGCCCCCTGGAGTCAAGGAGAGGGTTGAGGTTGTCATCGTTGCTCGCGTGCGTGATGCTGCCCTGGATCGCGCTGGATAGCTGAGTCGACACGGCGGACAACTCCGAACGCAAGGTTTCGCCGTTGGGGATCGCCGCTTCGCCGGACGCGACACCGCCGACCAGCTCGACGAACGCCTCGAACTCCGATACGGGGCAGTTGGTCACCTTCTTCGCCTGCCAGAAGTAGGAGTCCTCGTTCTGGTTCATGTCGTAGAACCCGATGAGGAACTCGTAGAACAGCCCGTACTCCTTGCGATAGCGCGCTTCGAATTCCTCGAAGCTGCGCTGCTCGTCGACAAGTCCGGCGAGGCAACTGTTGATGGAGCGAGCGGCGAGCAATCCGCCATAGGTGGAGAGGTGGACACCCGTGGAGAACACCGGGTCGACGAAGCAAGCCGCGTCACCGACCAACATCATGCCCGGGCGCCAGAACCGGCTGTGCACGTAAGAGTAGTCCTTGCGGATGCGGATCTCGCCGTAGGGCCCGCTGGTGATTCTGGTCGCGTCAGAGAGAAGGTCGCGGACCATCGGGCAACCATCGATCAGCTTGCGGAAGGCGTGCTCCCGGTCACCTCGCAGGAGTTCGGGAGTGTCGCGACTGACCACCGCCCCGACGCTGGTCAGGTTGTCACCCAACGGAATGTACCAGAACCAGCCGTCCTTGAACGCGGCCGACAGGACATTGCCGGCATAGGGCTCCTCCATCCGTTTGCCGCCTTCGAAATACCCGAACATCGCGAGGTTGCGGAAGAAGTCCGAGTACTGCCGCTTCCCCCCGATCTTCTGGGAGATACGGCTTTCGTTCCCGGAAGCATCCACGACGAAAGTCGCGGTCACCTCGTGCGTGCGTCCGTTTTCGTCCTCGTAGCGGACCCCGGAAACCCGCTCGCCGTCGTCCAGAACGTCGACGACCGAGCACTGCTCCCGGACGTCCACTCCGCACGCCTTGGCGTTGTTGAGCAGGATCTGGTCGAACTTCATGCGTTCAACCTGGTAGGCATATGCGGTGGGACCGGCTAGCCGGGATGAGACGGCGAAATTGAACCGCCAGGGCTCCGGGTTTGATCCCCACCGCAGCGTGCCGCCGAGCTTGACCACAAATCCTGCGTCGTGGAGGGCGTCGGACACGCCGAGCATCCGGCAGACGCCGTGCACGGTCGACGGGAGCAAGGACTCCCCGATGCGGTACCGGGGGAAGCGCTCCTTCTCCAGGAGGAGAACACGGTGCCCCTGCTTGGCAACGAGCGTAGCGACTGTAGATCCGCCGGGACCGCCGCCAACGACGACGACGTCGACCGTTTCCGCGCTTGCCAGTGATTCGTTCATGTTCGCGAGCCTTCCGTGGTTGGTACCGTGTTGAAGTCGGTGGCGGAGTGTCAGGAAACCTCGGTCCGGGACAGTCGAGCTGCCAGTATCGGTGCGATGTGCATTACCGCGTCCTCTTCGAGCATTCGGCTGTGCGTGCTGTTGAGCGGGTGGTGCTCGATCCGACCGTCCACATAGGGTTTCCAGGTATCCGGGGAGGGCCATCCATTGCCCTGATGTTGGCAGGCGCTGAAGAGAATCAGATCGCCGCGGAACTTCCCTGGGGTGAACTCGTTCTGCAAACGGAGATTGACGGTGAAAATCTCGATCAGGGCTTCCATCGATTCCGGGGTCAAATCGGAAAGCCCGCCGTCGGCGGTGCGAAGCGCGTTGATGACATCAGGGAGCTGAAGAGTCTCGCGGTCGACGCGAGAGGTGTCCTGGCCAACGATCTCGAGGAGCGCAACGAGGGTTTCCGGGTCTAGCGCCGAGGGTTCCTTCGGCAGGTTCATACTGGCGGGGTAGGCGTCAAGGATGGTCAGCAGTTCGACGTCGTCGCCCTCGTGTTGCAGCCGCGCGGCGATGTCGTGCGCGAGGAGGCCGCCGAACGACCAGCCGAGAAGTCGGTAACTCCCCTCGGGTTGGATCGCGCGGATCTGTTGCAGGTAGTCGTTGGCCATGTCCGCGATGCAGCGGTGGATCGGTTCCGTACCGGATAGGCCGCGTGCCTGGATACCGTAGATCGGCAGGTCCGGCGGCAGATGCCGGAGCAGCCGCACATAGGACCACCCGATGCCGATGCCGGGATGGATGCAGAAAAGCGGAGTCTTATGGCCACCTGTCCGGAGCGGCAGGACGACGTCCAGAGCACGTGAGTCGGTCTCACCGTCGAGTCGTGCGATCAGTTCATGTGGCGTCGGCGCGTCCAGGAGTGTGCGGATGGAGAGTTCTTCCCCCAGCTCGGCACGGATACGGATGGTCAGCTTGACCGCCAGGAGCGAGTTTCCCCCGCAGTCGAAGAAGTTGTCCTTCTCCGAGACCGCCGGAAGCCCCAGAACTTCGGCGAACAGTCCGCATAGCAACTCTTCGCGTGGACTGAGAAACGGCGTGCTCGGCGTGTGTGATCCGAACTCGGGCTCGGGTAGAGCAGTGTGGTCCAGTTTGCCGTGGCGTGTCGTCGGCAGCCGATTGAGCAGGACGAACGCCGCCGGAACCATATGCGCGGGCAGACGCTCCTGGAGGTGCTGGCGAAGAGCCGTCTCGTCCGGGGCCGGAGCATCGTTCGTTTCTTGCGCGGGCACAACGTAGGCGATTAGGCATTTGGATCCGCTGGGATGCGTACGGGCGACGACTGCGGAGGCGGACACGCCCGCATGCTCGGCAAGCACCGCGCGGATCTCCCCGAGCTCAATGCGGAAGCCGCGGATCTTCACCTGCTCGTCCGCACGGCCGACGTACTCCAGGGCGCCGTCCACTCGCTGGCATACAAGGTCGCCTGTGCGATACATGCGGGTACCGGGCGGTCCATCAGGGTCCGGGACGAAGCGTTCGGCAGTCAACTCATCGTGGTTGAGGTAGCCGCGCGCGACTCCGGGACCGGCGACGCATAACTCGCCGATAGCACCTGGCGAGACAGTTTGAAGCTGGTCGTCGAGAACGTACACCCGAGTATCGCGGATCGGTCGGCCAATGGGCGGCTTCATGCCACCGGTCAGCGGTTCGCTCATCGTCGCGCACACGGTCGCCTCAGTGGGGCCGTAGGCATTGAACATCTTCCGTCCCGGTGCCCACTGGTCGACGAGGGACGCCGGGCAGTCCTCCCCGGCGACGATCAAGGTAGTCGCGGGTGGCAGGCTTCCCGTCGGCAACGATCCGAGCACTGTTGGCGGCACGGTGAGGTGCGTGATCGCGCATTCGTCCGCGAGATCGGTCAACGGGGCGCCGGGTAGCAGACGCTCGTCCGGTGCAAGCACGAGTGTCGCACCGGAGAGCAACGCCATACCCAACTCGGAGAACGCCGCATCGAAGCTGAACGGCGCGAACTGCAGAACACGGCTGTGGTGGTCGACCCCGAACCGTTCGATCTGGCTAGCAACGAGGTTTTCCACGCCGCGGTGTTCGATCATCACGCCCTTCGGTCTACCGGTCGACCCTGACGTGTAGATCACGTAAGCCAGGTTCGAGGGCGAGAGAGGACGGATGCGAGCCTCGTCGGTCGGGTCAGTGTCGGGCTGCTGGGCGAGCGCATTGAGCACACCCTGGCCGTCCAGCACGAGTCGGGGCGTCCTACCGGCCGGGATCGCGAACATCGTGTCGCGGGTGGTCAGGGTGAGAACCGGTCTGGCATCGCCCAGCACGTAGGAGATGTGGTCAGCAGGATGCTTGGGATCGATGGGCAGGTATGCCGCCCCGGCCTTGAGCACTGCCAGTGCCGCTGTGATCAACGCCGGGGAGCGGGGAATTGCCAGGGCGACGAGTTGCTCGGTCCCCAGCTTCCTGGAGATCAGCATCTTCGCAAGCCGGTTGACCCGGCGGTTCAGGTCTGCATACGTCGTGGACTCGCCCTGGTACAACAGCGCGGTCGCGTTCGGTGTGCGGGCGACTTGGGACTCGAACAGCTCAGGGAATGTGCTCGCCGAAAGCGTCGTTTCGGATCTGGGCTCGTGAATGGTCGTCAACGGTAACTCCTGACTATTCTAGGTAGCGGCCTGGCGCGATTAGGCCGCGTGGGTCGAAGACGCCTTTCAACTGGCTCAGAAAACCTCCGATCGCCGGATCTGGGTGCAGCTCGCTCGAACGGTGCATATGGTCGATGTCGAGTCGATAGGGCTGGAAGCCCGACTGCGGAAAGCGCTCGTGCATCAGGTCCAGGGCGTGGTGGGCCCGCTCGGGCCACGGATCTGTTCTGGGGAATTTGATTGCCACTACGAAGTCGATCAAGTCGGTTGACACCACTGTGGCGTGAGCCTGCCAGGTGATCCCGGTCTCATTCGCTATTTGTCGGAGCAAACTCTGCGCCCGCATCACCGAGTCGGGCTCGAAGCGAATCATCGGTGCGTAGAACAACCAGCCGACGGCTCCGTCCTCGTCGATGCCGTCGGCGGTGGTCCCGAATTCTCTCAGCAACGTCTGGTCGTTGCGCTCAGGATCGCCTACCAGCGCGTCCATCACGGCGCTGCGATCCGCGTGAGCGTGATCCAGCTCGTCGATCGCGGTGAACAGGCCGCTGGCATGGACCCGCCGCGTCAGGATCTCAGTCACCGCGCTTACCAGTTCGCTGTCGCCGTCGATACAGGTGAACGCATGGCACTTGGGCTCCGCGGCTGGCCCGTCGGCCGAGTCGAGGAAAATCTTCAGATACTGCGGGATCAATCCCTGGTGGTGATAACCCCGGAGTACGCCTACCACTTCGGGAAGACTTCGGTATCCGAAACCTAGGCGCAGCACGCGGATCGAGTCCGGTCGCGGGAGCAGCCGAACGACGGCGGCGGTGATGATTCCGAAGTTGGATTGGAAGAACAGCGGCATCAGACCCGGGCCCAGTTCGTGCCGATAGGCTGTGATGTCCTGGCCATCACGCGGCCAACTCCCGATTCTCAACGCCTGGCCAGAAGCGAGGACGATTTCCAGACCGGCGATGTCGTCGCACCGCTGCCGGCGTGTTCCCACGCCTCGTTCGAGAGCATTGCCGATCACGCTGCTGTGCTGGGACGAACTGGTCACGTTGAGCATGAACGGGGTTCCCGCCACGCACCGCGCCAACTCACCTTGCGTCACTCCCGTTTCGACGATCGCACTACCGCTGTCGAGGTCCAGGTGTCGTATCCGCCGCAGGTCGCCCAGATCAAGCACGACGTTGTCGTCCCGGACTGGGTCTTTCGAGCCGAAGCCCCAGTTGCGACCCTGGCTAACGGGATAGAGCGCCGCCTTGGTCTCCCGGTGATGCAGTGAGCGAACGAGTGACTGGACATCGCTTACATCCCGGGGACGCATCACCGCGGGGATGTGCCGGGCACGGAAGAAACCTATATTGCTCGGACGTTGGCGTTCGGCGAGTGACCGCTGAGTGCACCGCTCTACTCGCTCGACACCAAGCAACTGCTCGCACTCGGCCAACCACACATTCAGGTCTCGATCAACGTCGCAGCTACAGTCTCCGCCAGCAGCGGGATTGCTGTCAGCCACGAGCGTCACCAGCCACAGTAGACGCCGAGGTGGCATCGGGAAGGCCCGATGTCAGCGGCGTGGCCTCGATCAGCCACAAGGGTGCGGCGAGTTGCGAGGTGACGATGTCGCCGAACCCCGCGGATCGCAGCAACGACCGCCACTCGTCCTCCGTTCGTTCCCTGCCACCGGTCTTGAGCATCATCTGCAGATCGAGCAGCTTGCTGGGATCTGGTGCGTTCAGTGGTGGCACGATGAATTCCCACAGCATGAGCCGGGAATCCGGCCGCGATCGCATTGCCGCGTGGACGCTGCGCAGAATCCTAACGCAGTCCTCGTCATTCCAGTCATGTAGCACGGATTTGAGCACATACGCCTGCGCCCCCGGCGGCACCGCGTAGAAAAAGTCGCCGCTGATGACATTTGCTCGTTCGGCAACCCCGTGCTGGTCCAGCAGATTCGCGGCATCGGCCACCGTAGCCGGACGATCGAAGAGAACGCCCCGGACCTCGGGATGCCGCTCGAGGATCGTCGCCAGCAGGTGCCCCGATCCCCCACCGATGTCGGCTACCACATCGAATCTGCCGAAGTCGTATGCCGCGGCGATCGTTGTGCTCTGGCCAGCGCTCATCGCGGTCATCGCCTTGTCGAACACCCCGCCTGCTGCGGGGTTGGCTTCGAGGAAGGTGAAGTAATCCATACCGTCGTAAGCGTGCGGGAAAGCGGGTTCGCCGGTGCGCACGGCATGCAGGAAGTGCTGATGATCACTGGCTTTGCCCACTTCGCCTTGCAACATCGCCAGATACCGGGCGGTCCCGGGCGTGTCACTGCGCAGATACTGCGCACGCGTTGTCAGCTCAAAGGCTCCGTCAGGACGTTCCGCGAATACGCCGACACACGCTGTGGCGCGCAGTAGGCGCCGCAGTGACGGACCATGCACTCCCACAGCGTCGGCGAGCTCGTCAGCGGTGCGTGGCCCGCTAACGAGAAGATCGGCGATGCCGAGCATCGCGAGCACGTGTATCGCGCGTGCCAGGAGGTCGCTGTTGACCAGTCGGAACATGTCCGCTGCTGCTTGCGTGTCGCGGTCGATGTCCACGGCTATCTCCTGGCTGTGCGCGGGGTTGGAAGCTGTTGCAGGGCAACCGGCAGAGTGCTCACGGTGCGGACGAAAACGTTGCAGTTCCATTCGGGTTCGCCCGCGGAGCAGAGAGTGGGGAACCGTCTGTGGATGAGAGGCAGGGAAACGGCCATTTCGACACGGGCGAGGTATGCGCCTATGCAGCGGTGGATCCCATGTCCGAAGGTCAGGATCTTCTTGGTGTCCCGGCTCGGGTCGAACCGTTCTGGATTCGTAAACACGGCCGGATCATGGTTGGCCGCGGCCAGTACCGGCCGCACGTCGCAGCCTGCTGGGACCGTCCCGCCCTCGAGCTGGATGTCCCGGATGGGAATGCGCGCTCCGGGACTGAACAAGACAGGCGCGTCATAGCGCAAGACCTCGCCGACGAACGCGTTGACCGCGCGCTCGCCGCTGCTCAGCCACACCCGTTCGTCCGGATGGTGCAACATCGCTCGGATACCGAAATCGACTCCGCCCGCTGCTGTTTCGAATCCCGCCGCCCAGATTCCCCAGAGAAGCGCGGCAACTTCGTCGTCAGTGAGAGGGTCAGGATAATCGGCCGGTGGCTGGGTCAATACGGAGATCAAGTCGTCTCGAGGGCGCAGCCGTCGTTCCCGGACGAGTTGGCGGAAGTAGTCCTCGATTATCACGCTGTTGGCGTCGGCGGTAGTCAACAGCTCCTCGGACTGGCCGATCAGCGCGGCCAGGACATCGTTGACCAGATCCGGGAGCCATTCGCGATCAGACTTGGGGACTCCAAGTAGCTCAGACAGCACGTGAACGACCATCGGCAGGGACATCGCGTGGTGGATGTCCAAGGTCTCCCCGTCGCGCAGAGGGGCTTCGAGCTCGTCCAGAAGACGATTGCAGTAGTCGGCGATGCCTGGCCGCAACGATTCAACTCGTCGCATAGTGAAGTCCCGGTTGAGCTGCTTGCGCACCCGCGTGTGTTCGGGTGGATTTCTCATCAGCAGCGTGTTGGACAGCAGGTTCGCCGACCGGTGTCGCTGCTGCAACGGAGACGCTGCCGCCGCACCGCGTTGCGGGCGAGGAAAATCGCTGGCGCTACCCTGCAACACCCGTTGCGCGTCCGCGTGTCTGCTTACCAGGTAGATCCCCGTCCGCGTCCGGTGCACCGGATCGTTTTCTCGCAACCAACGCAGTAGCGGGAAAGGATCTTCCTGGAACGACTGCGATGCGAACTGGGTGAGTACGTCGACGGTGGACTGTGTTTGGCTCGAAACTCTCATCGGTAACCTCATCGTTTGGCTCCGGCGTTGATGTATCCGGCTTATCGGGACTTGGGGCTGTCGGGATCGGCCGACGAACCGGGCGTTGGCGCATACAGCTGCCAGCGAACCCGCTCCTCCGCGGTCTGATCGACTCGCCGCATGGCGATGCGCAGAACCGGCGGAGCCATCACCGAGGTCGCGATCGCGACGAGGATCACGACCGTGTAAGTAGCGGTGTTCAGCACCCCAAGCCGAAGCCCGGTCATCGCGACGATGACTTCGATGGCTCCGCGGGCGTTCATCCCGGCACCCAGGGCAATGCCCTCCCAATGCCCAAGTCGGGCCAGCCTGGCTCCGAGGTACGCTCCGGCGAACTTTCCTACGATCGCTATCGTCAGCACCAGCATTGCCACGCCCAGAACCGTGGGAACCGCCAGAACCGTGAGATCCATGCGCAGTCCAGCCGTGGCGAAGAACAATGGAGCGAACACGGCGAGCACGGAGGTGTGCAATGACGCGAGCCGTGCGTGGTCGAGCTGGCCGGTCGTACTGATCGTGATTCCGGCGACCAGCGCGCCGAATACCGCCTCCAGGCCCATCGCCTGCGTGCCGGCGGAAGCCAGTACGACGATGACGACCACAGTGGCGACCGTAGGCGTGTCGTGTGCTGACCGATTGGTGACGCGGAGAGCAACCCGTGCGAGTGGCCTAACCAAGATCACAGCAACCACGACAACTGCGGCCACGCCGGCGAGTGACAGCAGCACGCCGTCCGCCCGAACGCCAGTGGTGGCCATCGCGGATACGACCGACAGCAGCAGCCATCCGACCACATCATCGACAGTCCCAGCGGCTAGGGTCAGTTGACCGATATCGCGATGCAGCAAACCCATGTCGGTCAGTGTTTTCGCCATCACCGGGATGGCGCTGACCGCCATGGCCACTCCGAAGAACAGCGCGATAACCGTTCGGTCTTGCGCCTCCGAGAGCAACGATTCTGGAAGCACGAAGCCGACCGCGATACCGAGTGCGAGCGGGATGACGAGTCCGGCGATGCTGACTTGCAGGGCAGCGTTCCTGCGGTTCCGCATCAGTCCGAAGTCTAGTCGGCACCCTGTCAGACCTACCAGCAACAGAGCACCGATAAGCCCTACCACGTCCAGGAGATGGAACTGTTCAGGCTGCTGCGGCAGCAACCACTCGGACAAGCCTGGTACGAGGTGAGCGAGCAATGAGGGGCCGAACACCAACCCAGCGACCAATTCGCCCACTACAGCGGGCAATCCGCAGCGGATCGCCACTCTGCCGAGCACCAAAGCCAGCAACAGCAAAAGTCCCACTTGCAGCAGAAACACGAGCAGCGTATGACTTGGGACCGCCGAAACCGGGATCACTTGGAGCGTCAACGGTGCCCTCCATGGTGCTGCGAACGGGATTAGCGGGAGATGGGGGGGTTGGTGCTCTTCGCTCAAATCTATCCCGCGCGCGCGAACCAACTGGTCCGTGTGTCGCGGCCAGACTGATTGAATTTCGCGGGCGGTACGGGCATAGCGCCCTGGTGCTCGCCGATGTCAACGCCCGGTTGATCGCCCTGGAGCAACTCTTTCACGTTTTGGGCGATTGTGCCGAACATTACGGGATGGGAGTGTGCGAGTCCATAGGTGTCGATCAACGGTTCAAGAAAGGTGAAGAAGAGCATTCTCTGTGTACTTTTGGGCACTGTTCACAGGGAGCCGGCTGACGTTTCGGGTAGAGTTGCCAACTTCTTGCGCATAGAGATTTCGGTGAGGGACCCCCAATAATTGAGGACTCTTGGGCGGTGGGTTGTGTTCGAGCAGCCAGGGTCCCGCGTGATGCCGGAAGGCGGCGATGTTGGCGTGGCCGGCGAGCCGGAGCTGGCTGATGGCGGTGTTGCGGAGGCTGGCCATCACCTGGGGTGAGTGGCCGGTGCGGATCTGGCTGCGGTCTTCGTCGTAGGTCCCGTCGCGGACCCAGTGCAGCCCGTTTTCTATCGACCAATGTCCGCGCAACCATGTGCGATCTGTTCGGGCCCGGCGTCGGTGACGGTGAGACTGGTGATGGCGTAGGCGGTTTCGCGGGTTCGTTTGCCGGTCTTGCGGTTGGCGTGGGTCCGGGCGAGTCGCATGACCTCAGCGGCGCCGGGGAACCCCGATGCCCGTGTCGAGTTCGGTCGCTTTCAGGGTGCAGGCGCCCTGGCGGCCGTGGCCGCGTTCTCGAGTCACCGACAGGGAGGGAAGGTCTTTCCAGGGAAGTGACTTCACTCGTTTCCTTAGAGGGCATTTGATCTAATTGATGGTGTTTTGTCCGTTTCAATTGCTCCTGGTAATTTGATCAAGTGTCCGGCGTGTCTACCCAGCGACCTCTCCGATGCCCAGTGGGCGTTGATCGAGCCGACGTTGACGGCCTGGCGTGCCGCGCGGCGGGGACCGAGCGTAGCGGCGCAGGTGCATGATCTTCGCGAGATCGTCAACGCGATCCTGTACGTATGCCGGACCGGCATCGCGTGGGCGTACCTGCCACATGATTGCCCGCCAAACAAGACGGTCTATGACTACTACGCGAAGTGGGAGGTCGATGGAACAACCGAGACAGTGCATGATCTGTTTCGCCAACGGGCTCGGGTTGCGAAAGGTCGTGCGGCCACTCCAACCGCGGCGATCACCGACTCCCAGAGCGTGAAAACGTCGTTCAATGTCGGTGAATCCAGTCAAGGGATTGACGCGGGCAATTATCTGGGTTTGTCGGTTATGCCGGGCGGGCTGGATAGGGACTGGTTGATGGTGGTGCAACGGGGTGATTTCCCGCCATAAGATCAGGTGAACCGATGCCGTGAAAGCGGACGTGTGCGGTCTCCTGCGTTTTGAAGGAGGCGAGCACATGGTCATGGATGGTCGGTATCCGGTGCGGATTTCGGGGCCGTTGGCTCCGCTGGTGCATGAGTTCCGGTTAGAGCTGGTTCGACGGGTTTCACACCGCGGTCAGCGCAGGACAGCTCCTACGTGCTGGCGCATTTAGTCGTTAGCTGGAACGCGAGGTCTTGGCCGCGTCGGAGTTCACTGCGGCACAGCTGGATGATTTCGTTGCCGCGCGGCAGACCGCTGGTTATCGGCGCTGGGTGACCGGCCGGTCGTTGCGGATGATGTTGGGCTATCTGCGGGAGGTCTGCGCGAGCCCGCCCGAGGAACCTGGCGAGGTCGAGTGCCCGGTCGAGAAGTTGGAGCGCTACCGCGTTTATCTGCGGCGCGAGCGGTGGTTGGCGGAGTGCACGGTTCGATTGCGTATTGACTTCGCCCGGCGAGTTTCTCTCGGCGCAGCTCGTTGACGGGATGTCTGCGGCTCGACCGACTGGAGCCGGCGTCGGTGATCGGGTTCGTCATGAGAGCGTCGAGGCGGTATGCGACCGGGTCGATGAAAACGGTGACTCCGGCACTGCGGTCGCTGCTGCGTTCCTGTTCGCAACCGCGGCCGTTGACCGGGACTTGGCGGAGGTGGTGCCGTCAGTGGCTGGGTGGCGGTTGAGTGTTCTTCCATCCGCAGTGAGTGCCGACGTGCTGCCGGCGTTGTTGGACGGTTGCGATCGGATTACGGCCGTCGGAGGCCGGGACTTCGCCGTTTTCCTGTTGCTGGCCCGTCTGGGCACTCCGCGAAGGAGGTCGCGGCGCTGCGCCTGGAAGATGTGGACTGGCGCAACGGTGAGTTGGTGGTCCACGGCAAAGGCGTCCGGATCGACCGACTACCGCTTCCCATGGACGTCGGGGCCGCGCTGGCCGACTACCTTCAGCGCGGACGACGACCGTCCAGGCACCGGGAGATCTTCCTCCGCACCTGTGGCCCGGACACGCCGATGGCCCGCCAGTCCGTTGTCATGGTGCCCCGCTGTGCCTCGCGCCGCGCTGGCGTCCCCGCCGTTTCCGCCCACCAGTTACGGCATCGCGCCGCCTGCCAGGTGCTGGCCGGTGGCGGGTCGCTGGCCGAGGTCGCCCAACTACTGCGCCACCACAGCGAGGACACGTCGGCGATCTATACGAAGGTCGACATGACCGCGCTGGCTTCGGTCGTGCGCGCCTGGCCGGAGGCAAGCGACCAATGAACCGGATGCGCGAAGCCGCCGAGCGGTATCTGGCGATCCGCCGGAGCATGGGCTACAAGCTGAAAGTCGAGGGCCGGATGCTCGGCCAGTTCAGCGGTTTCCTGGAGCAGCGCGGCACTTCCTGCCTGACCGTCAAGGCGGCGCTGGAGTGGGCCACCCTACCGGCCGAGAACGATGCCCAGTGGTGGGCAGCCCGCTGACGGTCGCGCGAGGGTTCGCCCGCTTCCTGGCCACGCTGGACGAGCACACCGAGATCCCGCCGACAGACCTGCGCTCTATGACCCTGCGGCATTCCTTCGCGGTCACCACCACGTTGGCCAACTAGTCCTTCATCAAGTCGATCAAGTTACCAGGAGCAATTGAAACGGATAAAACACCATCTATCTAGATCAGCTGTCCTCTAAGGATCGACGATCACCCGGGCCATACCCGCGTCGTATCAACCGTTATCGTGCGGACGCTCGTTGCGCCGCAACTTTCGGCTCATGTCGCGATCCCGGAGGATGGGTTGCCGTCAAACGGTGGCGACGTCGTCGGCTCGCGCCGCCTTCGCGACCGCGGCGCTGACCTCCGGCGCCACCCGCGGGTCCAGCGGGCTGGGCACGATGTGGTCCGCGCTGAGGTCGTCGGCGGCGACCGCCGCGATCGCCTCGGCCGCTGCGACCTTCATGCCGTCGGTGATCTCGCGCGCCCCGACGTCCAGCGCTCCCTTGAAGATGCCGGGGAAAGCCAGCACGTTGTTGATCTGGTTCGGGAAATCACTGCGACCGGTGGCGACCACCTTGGCGTGCCGCCGCGCGATGTCCGGGTGGATCTCCGGGTCCGGGTTGGAGAGCGCGAACACGATGGCCTCGCCGGACATCGTCGCCACGAACTCCTCCGAGAGCTGCCCGACCGAGACCCCGATCACCACGTCGGCGCCGCGCAGCGCCTCCGCGGGCCCGCCGGTGATGCCGCGCGGGTTGGTGAACTCGGCCAGTTCCTGCTTGATCGGCGTCAGGCCGTCCCGCGCGGAGTGGACCACCCCCCGCGAGTCGAGCACGATGATGTCCTCGACACCCGCGGTGTGCAGGATCTTCGCGCAGGCCACACCGGCCGCGCCCGCGCCGGAGATCACCACCCGCAGCGAACCCAGCTCCCGATCGACGACCTTGGCGGCGTTGCGCAACGCGGCCAGCACGACCACTGCGGTGCCGTGCTGGTCGTCGTGCATGACCGGGCAGTCCAGCGCCTCGGCGACCCGGCGCTCCAGCTCGAAGCAGCGCGGCGCGGAGATGTCCTCCAGGTTGACCGCGCCGAACGACGGGCGCAGCCGGACCAGGGTCTCCACGATCTCGTCGACGTCGGTGGTGTCCAGCACCAGCGGGATCGAGTCGAGTCCGGCGAAGGTCTTGAACAGCGCCGACTTGCCCTCCATCACCGGCAGGGAGGCCCGCGGCCCGATGTCGCCCAGGCCGAGCACCGCCGTGCCGTCGCTGACCACGGCCACCAGCCGTTGCGTCCAGGTGTAGCGGTCGGCCAGCGCCGGGTCGCTGGCGATTGCGCGGCTGACCTGCGCCACGCCCGGGGTGTAAGCGATCGACAGATCCCGCGCGGAATCCAGCGGCGCGGTCACTCCGACGGCGAGCTTGCCGCCCTCGTGCGCCGCGAAGATCTCCTCGTTGGTCAATTCGGCACCGACTCCGCTCGCGGTGCTGTCGTTCACGGTGGTCACGGCGTCCCTCCTGTCGCCCTTGCTGTTCTCATGCGTCGTTACGGCGCTGGCGGCCAGCAGTCGGCGGGCGACCATCATTTCCTCAGAATTCTTTCGAAAAGCGGTGCGAGCCGCATGCAGTGGGGAAATTCAGCTCGCACCGACGCGGCTTCTCAAACTGTCCGCATCCAAGCGTGTCTCGACGTGGTGACCGATGCTATGGAGCGCGCTGCGCGGTACGCCCTCAGATTTCGTCGAAATCGAGGTCCCTTGTCTCTGGACCGGCTACCGCGCCGAACAAGATGAGGAGCGCACCGGCGAAAATCAGAACACCGCCGGTGTAATTGAATGGGATGAAACTGCTCAACCCGGCCTGGTAAAAGGCGTAGAATGATGGAGCTACTACGGAAAGACTGTACGCGAGGCCGTAACCGGTTGCACGGACCGAGGTGGGGAATCGCTCGTTCAGGTAAGCTGGCAGCACGCCCCACGGTCCCACCACGAGGAAAACGATCAACATACTCGTGACGACAGCCCAGGTAGTGCTGTCTGCCGCAAAGCTCACAAGGAGAAAGTACAGAATGGTTGCGAAGGTAGCCATGAGCGTCGATGCCCAGATAAGAAAACGTCGTCGACCGACTCGCTGACTCACCACGGCTGCCACGACGTCCACCGGCGCGAGCAAGAGGTACGCGATGACCAGAACGACGGTGGTCGTGCGACTTGACAGCCCGACACCTTTATCGCCCAGCAGGATCGGCAGCGCCGCGGCGACCGGCTGAAGTGAGAGCCAGAAGCCCGTCATGAGCAGGAAAACCTGCCCGAATGATTTGGCGTTGTCGCCCGCGAACAGCTGCTTGATCGGCGAGGACTTTTTGTCCCGGTTCGAGGCGAATGCTTCGGGCTCATGCACCGATCGCACGTAGTACACGACCATTGCGAATGTCAGCAGTCCACCGATGACGAACGGGATCCGCCATCCCCATTGCGCGTAGTCCGATCCCGACCCTCCTGACGGAATCAAAAAGAGGAGGACAAGGGTGATCAACGAGACGGCGACATAGGCCAATGGGAAGCCAGTATTGATGATCCCGCCGTACAGACCGCGCTTCTCCCGCGGCGCCGCTTCCATAGCCAACGGATTGGCTCCGGTGTACACGCCGCCGAGAAAGACGCCCCCGAGCAGCCGGATTCCGATGAAGAGGACCAGGCTGGTGATGCCGATTTGCTGATAGCCGGGCAATAGGGCAAGCGTCAGCGTCGCCACCCCAGCGCCGCTGAGCGCGATGACTGTCGTGCGTTTGCGGCCAGCTGTATCAGCCAGCCAACCGAAGATCATCGCGCCAATCGGACGACCGATCAGGGTTGCAGCAAAAATCATCCCGCTGACCATGGTTATGCCGCTGGCGCCGAGATCGGCGTGAATAAAATATCCGATCGCCGGAGCCAGCGCCACGACTGGCAGGTAAATGTCGAACAAATCGACAAAGAAGCCGAACCAGGCACCGATCAGCGCTTTCTTGGCGTGTCCGTGCGGTCCACCAGGTGCTGTCGCCAGCGTGACGGCTGGCGTATCCGTATCGACGACAGGGAGATGGCTTTCATCTGCCATGGGCACCTCGCAAGTTGAAGATGCAAAGAAGATCTACGTGGGCCCACCGCGTTGACCACTTCTTTCGTCAGCGGATCAGTCGGCTTCCGGGCCATGCGAAGAATTTGTAGGCCCGAGGGCCCACCCAAACGTGATGCTTAGTTTGTGGCGGGAGCGCAGGTGCGTCAAGAGGGTGATATCGCTTTTTTTAAAAACCCCTTCTTGCGTCCGTAGTCGCCCGCCCGCGACCTGCGCCGCTGCTCACGACGTCGACACGACTGCCATCGACGAGCGGCCTGGGCAGCGGGCTCGCACCCAGCGAAACTGGACAGCATAGGGACTACCCGGCAGCTGAAAGCCGCTTGGGCAGCGCTCCAGGCGAACTGATCGAGCTTCTAGTTGGGCGCTTGTGCGGAACGGGGGCTGTGATCCACCTGCAGCGCACCTTGCGCAGCAGGCTGTGCGGGTCCGAAGAACATGCCGTACCAGCCCTGAGTCACGATCAGGGCCGCGTCGTCCAGCGATACGGCCTGCTGACGGACCTGCTCCTGGGCGTACCAAACATAGGCGCACTGCTCAACCATGCATGCGGCCGCCTCCGCGACCAACTGGGCCGGCCGACCACCGATCTGGTTGATGTTGTGCTGAACACGCAGCGCCTCGACGAACCGATCGATATGCCGGTTGCGCATGTTCCACCAGAACCCCCGAAACCGGGCATCGACGTTCGCCGCTTCGATTAAGGCCCGCATCACGTCCCGGTTGGCGTGGTAGTGCTCAAGGTACCCACGGTTGGCGTCGAGGAGCGCATCGAAGGGCGTGTTCCGGAAGCTGTGCTCGGTGGTGCCGCTCGCCTGGTACAGCTCTTCGTGAATGTCACCGACGAGCGCCTCAAAAACGTCTTCCTTATTGGTGAAGTACCGGTAGAGGCCCCCCAGCGAGACGCCCGCCTCTTCGGCGATCCGGCTCATCGTTGCTCCCACGTAGCCGTCCCGGGCAAAGACTCGGCGGGAAGCCTCGATGATCTGCGTCCGCGTCCGCTTGCCTTTCGGGGTCGTAGGCATTGCTGGCACGGACTACCTCCAGTTCGGGTGCGGTGGCACTCTCACGGGTAAAGCCCGCAGCGCCGGTCACGGCACTGCGACTCCAAGTCATCTTACGACGACGGGCTCCAGGAAGCGACATACCCCTCGAAAAAAAGCGACGTCGCTATCTTGACTTCGCCGTGAGGCCATCCCAGGATGAGGTCAACGACATGACGCGCACCGCTCGACAGCAGGTCAGCGTCCTTGCCTTGATCCCCACGTCCGACGCTCAGCAAGGAGGGGAATCGATGAGCGATACATCGCAGCATATTCGGCCGAGCAGCACGCCCTCGCCGCCTAAGGATGTCGGTCGCCGAGCAGGGTGGTCCGGGGAAACGCTGTTGACCCGCTTCGAACGACTTGTGGCCAGCGGGCCCGAGAGGCTGGCCGTTAAAGATGACGGCGGAGCGGCGCTCACGCGCCGCCAGCTCTGGCAGGAAGCCGGCCGCCTCGCCGGCGAAATGTCACGGCGCGGGCTCCGGCCGGGGGATGTTGTGATCGAGTGCATGCCGAACCGATCGCAATGGCAGACGGTCTTCCTAGCCTGCCTCCGGCTGGGCGCTGTACCGGCGACCGTTCCACTGACGACTGATGCCGCGACCCTCGGGTACCTCTGCGAACTCGTCAGCGCCCGCGGGATCGTGGCCCCGGTCCGACACCGCTCTCGTGCACTCGGCGACGAAATCGTGGCGGTAGCTCGCACAGCCGGGATCGACGTGACCGTCTTGCTCCTCGGCGATGACGAGGCGCAAATCTGGGAACACGTGCGCGGTGAACGTCCTGCGGCCCCACATGCCCCGGACGGGATGGCCCACTTGATGTTCACGTCGAGCACAACCGGCAAACCGAAGGCCGTAGTACACACCGAGGGCACTCTGGGCGCAGTGAATCAGGGGTTTGCCGAACGTTTCCGAATCGGCCGCGATGAGCCGATCTTCATGGCATCTCCGTTGGGCCACAGTGTCGGCGCCTGGCATGGCGCACGCCTGTCCCTGTTCACCGGTGCCCCCCTCCTGCTGCAGCAGCGGTGGGATCCCGAACATGCCCTGGCTCTGATCGAACGTGAGAAGTGCGCGTTTACCGCTGCAGCAACACCATTCTTGAAAGACCTCATCGAAGCTGGCCCGGACGATCGCAACAAGTTTGGGGGCATGAAAACATTCCTCTGCGGAGGTTCCCCCGTGCCTCCGGCACTCCTGGATGCGGCGACCGCCTGTTCACCGGAGACCTTCGTCAGCGCGCTCTGGGGGATGACCGAGGGTGGTGTGACCACGAATCTGCCCGGCGATCCAGCAGAACGCATTGCCAACACAGCCGGCGTGGGCTTGCCCGGGCTGCAACTGCGCACGTTGGACACCAGCGGTGCGCCCACAGAGCCCGGGGTCGAGGGGGAACTTGCGATGCGTGGGCCAGGCGTGTTCGTCGGGTACCTCGGCCAGGACGATCTCTATCGCGAGTCGCTTACCGAGGATGGCTTCTTGCGCACCGGAGACCTAGCGCGGGTCGGGCAGGACCGCTACCTAAAGATCACCGGCCGACTGAAGGACTTGATCATCCGGGGCGGGGTGAACATTTCCCCGGTGCCTGTGGAGAACGCGCTGTCCACGAATCCGCGCGTGCACCGGGTCGCGGTGATCGGCATCCCCGACGAGCGGCTCGGCGAGCGCATTTGCGCGGTCATCACCGCTGCCGGCGATCCGCCTACTCTGAGCGAGTTGTTGGACTGGCTGCGTGACTGCGAAGTGCCGCAACGCCTATGGCCCGAACATTTGCACGTGGTCGACGACATGCCGCAGACCGCTGTCGGCAAGATCCGCAAGGCCGATCTGCGGGAACGAGTCAGAAGGGAGTTGCCATGAGTGCGCAACCAACGGCATCGGGCAATGCGGGCGCAGTTCGTCTCACCGATATCGACGTGCGTTATCGGCGCGCCGGAGACGGCCCTTCCGTGGTGCTCGTCCACGGTCTGGCCGAGGACCACACCACCTGGCAGCGCCAACAGCACGATCTCACCGGGTTTCGGACGTTTGCCTACGACTTGCGCGGGCACGGTGGTACGTCGCTCGGCTACGCCGATGGCAGCGTCTCGCAGCTTCGTGATGACCTGATCGCGTTCCTCGATAAGATTTCCGGGCCTGCACTGTGCGTGGGATTCTCCCTTGGCGGGACACTCGTGCTCGCCGCAGCCGCCGAACGTCCCGACCTCGTAACCGGGGCCATCGTGCTCGGTACGTCGACCGTTGTCGGTCGTGCAGCAGCCGCCTTCTACGCCGACCGCATCCACCTAGCCCGCTCCGGTGACAAGGACCAGATCGTCGAAGCCCTGCACGAGGATACCGCCGCTGCCATAACCGATCCGTCCGTGGACGTCGCGGCGATCACCGCGCAGCGCTTGTCCGCGATCGGCAGCGGGGCAGGCTACATCAACGCAGCGAGCGCCATGGCCTCCTTGCGCGAGAACCCGCTGACACCCGTACTGGCCGCAGTGCGTTGTCCCGTCGAAATCGTTGGTGCTGACGGGGACACGTTTTGCCCGCGAAAAGCCGCCGACATCATCGCAGAAGCTCTTCCAAGCGCTACCTACCAGGAAATACCGGCGGCGGGCCACCTCATGAACATCGACAACCCCTCCGGGGTGACCAACGTCGTGCGAACCGCACTGGAAAGGATGAGCTGACATGGATCGATGGGGTTTATCCATGGGAGTTAGCCCGCGCGAGCCGCTGCGCAATGTCGGAGACCTGGCAACAGCAGCGGAAGCGAGCGGTTTCGAAGCGATGTGGTTCATCGACTTCCAGCTCGGGATGAAGGACGTCTACGCCGCGATGAACATCGCCGCGCTGGCCACCGAGCGCATGCACATCGGTTCAGCCGTGACCAACTTGGTCACCCGCCACCCGACGGTGACGGCGAATGCGACCGCAGCACTGGACGAGCTCTCCGATGGACACGCGATGCTCGGGCTCGGCGCGGGTTGGTCGGCCGTCTACGGAGCCGGTGGACAGCCTTCCAAGCTCGGTGACCTGCGACGTGGAATCGAGGAATTCCGGCAGCTGTTCACCGGCGAGAAGGTCGATCTCTACGGGACACGACTGAACCTGGCCACCGCCAGGCGGCAGATCCCGATCTACCTCGCCGTCTCACAGCCCGGCATGCTGCGGCTGTCCGGTGAGGTGTGCGATGGCGCGATCTTGATGGGTGCCGCCGATCCCGAGTTCTGCCAGTGGCAGCTGGACTACATCTACGAAGGTTTGGATAAGGCCGGCCGCGATCGCTCAGAACTGCTGATCGACCTCGTCGTGACGATGAGCATCGACGACGACGAGGAGAAGGCGTTAGGGGATGTCCGGGCGTGGGCTACTAGCCAGGCCGCCACCTTTGATGTGTGGAAGCACATGCCACCGGCGTGGGAGCGGTTCCGGCCGGAATTCTCGGCGGCCAACCAGGGCTACCACCTCGTCGATCACCTGTCGCTGCGCGCCGGCCACAAGCAGTTGGTCAGCGACGATTTCGTCCGTTCGGTAGCGCTGGTGGGGACCGAAGAGCGCTGCATCCAGCGACTACGTGAACTCGCTTCCCTGGACATCGACCGGATCACCTTTGCGCTGCTCTCCGGTGGTCGGCGCCGGCGCCTGGAGCAGTTGGCGCAGCGCGTGATTCCAGCTGTGACGCGTGCCAACGCCTAACCCCGGACGAGACGCGATGGGAAGCAGGATCACCATGGAGATTCGCAAGGTCGCAGTCGTCACGGCTGCTGCGGGAGCCGGAATCGGGGCCGCTGTGGCGCGCCGACTGGCGGCAGACGGATTCGACGTCGTCATCACCGATGTGCACGAGCGCCGCGGCAAACAACTCGCTGACCAGCTGAGTTCGGAGTACGGGAGACCTTTCCTGGCACGCGAGCTCGACGTGACCGACTCGAAGGCCGTCGAGGACGTCATGGGCGCCGTCGTCGAGCAGCGAGGCCGTCTGGACGTGCTGGTGAACAACGCTGGCTGGAGCAAGATCGAGCCTGTGGCCGAGATGGACGTCGACACCTGGCACCGCTGCCTGGATGTCGACCTCAACGGATCCTTCTACGCCATGCGCTTCGCCCTGCCGCACATGATCGAGCAAGGCGAGGGCGCGATCGTAAACATCAGCTCCATCGCAGCCTGGGAGGCCAGCACCGAACACGGCGCGGCGTACTCGGCCGCCAAAGCCGGCGTACTGGCGTTGACCCGGGTGGCGGCCGCGGAGAATGGCCGGCACGGCATCCGCGTCAACGCGGTCGCTCCCGGACTGATCTACAACGATTTCCTCCGCAAGATCTATCCGGACAGCTTTTTCGAAGGCTATGCGGAAAAGCGTTCGCTCGTCGGCCGAGTCGGCCAGCCCACGGATGTCGCCGCACTCGTGTCGTTCCTCGCTGGACCGGAGTCCGGGTATGTCACCGGAGAGGTGTACGGGGTGAGTGGAGGTGTGTTCCCTCATGCCTGAGGTCTCGCCGGCGTATTGGCCGATTCGCCGCCTTATCCGGGCATTTCGCGATCGGTCGCTGAGCCCGACCGAGGTCATCGATGATGTGTTTGACCGCATCGAGGGCATCGACGACCAGTTGCACGCTTACATCACGGTGACCCACGAGGTGGCCCGTGAACAAGCGGCACGGGCGGCGGAGGCGTACCGCGATGGCGAAACGGGACCACTACTCGGTGTTCCCTTGTCCATCAAGGACGCTTTCCACATGCAGGGCGTCGAAACGACGCTGGGTTCACTCCTGCACCGCGGACAAGTCGCCAAGCGCGACTCGGGAGTAGTACGGCGCCTACGTGCAGCCGGCGCGGTGTTCACAGGCAAAACCAATACCGCGGAGTTCGGCCAGTCGGCCACGACGGACAACCTGCTCGGGGCAGATACGGCCAACCCATGGGACACCACGCGCACTCCCGGCGGGTCGAGCGGAGGTGCCGCTGCGTCAGTGGCGGCAGGGATGGCGAACGTCGCAGTAGGTTCCGACGGCGGCGGCTCCGTGCGCATCCCGGCCGCGTTCTGCGGACTGGTAGGGCTCAAGCCCACTCGGGGGCTGTGCCCGGACGAACATGGGTTCCGAGCAATGACCGACTTCGTGAGTCCAGGACCGCTTGCTTGGCGAGTCGACGACGCGCGAATCGTGCTCAGCGTGCTCGCCGACCATGCATTTCAACGACGCCCCGCACCGCAGGGCCTGCGGATCGCGTGGTGTCCTGCCCCGGAGAACCGCCCGGTCGACCGCGATGTCGCCCAGGCGGTGGCTCGTGTGGCGGACCTGCTGCGGGCCGCAGGACACCACTTGCAGCAACGAGAGCTGCCAATCTCCGGTTGGCAGGGGATTTTCGGCCCGCTCGTGCTGGACGACGAGCATCGCGAACGCGGACACCTCATGTCCGCTGCGAGCTCTCAGCTCACCGACTACGAGGTCGCATCACTGGCGGCGGCGCGCAAGATGCACCCGGCCACGGTCGAGGCCGCTCATCAGGAATTGGTTGGCTACCGCCGCCGAATGGCGAGCCTGTTCGAAGAGTTCGACATTGTGCTCACCCCGACGAACGCGGTTCCGGCATTCCCACTCGGGAACCGGCCTCACTCCATCGACGGTCGGCCGGTGGGCGCTTTGTGGGGCGCCTTCCCATTCACCGCTCCATTCAACGTGGCGGGCACGCCCGCCATTACCATCCCCTATGGGCAGGCCGGTGGGCTTCCGATCGGCGTTCAGCTCGCAGCCGCGCCGTACCGCGAACAGGTCTTGCTCGACCTTGCGGAAGAACTGGAGACCGCGATCGGGTTCGACACATCGAGCGTTGTCGCCCGCTGGTCGCAGCCGTCACCTGTCAGCGGAGCAGTCCAATGAGCGGACAGGTGATTCAGAACAGCACCAACGGCGTGCACTTCGTGTCCATCGTGGTGCCGCAACGCCGCAACGCCCTGTCCCGCGACGTTCTCGCCCAGTTGCGCGAAGCGTTCACCGATGCCCCATCCGGTGGGGCTGACGCTGTCGTGCTTAGCGGCGGCGGTGGGGTGTTCAGTGCAGGCGCGGACTTCTCGGACCTGACAGGAACAGCTGCTGATCTGTCGTTCGACGACGATCTGGAAGAAACCGTGGCGGCAATCCGGGCAACCTCCGTCCCCGTCTTGGCTGCTGTCGAAGGACCGTGCATCGGCGCAGGGCTAGAGATCGCCCTGGCATGCGACATCCGGGTTGCTGGAGCTGACGCCTGGCTGCAACTTCCCTCCGTGCGTATGGGAATCCTCTACAACCCCCTCTCGATCGCACGACTACACCGCACGCTCCCCCGGGATACGTTGACCCGATTGCTTGTGCTCGGGGAGCGATTCACGGCGACGGCGGCAGCTCACGCAGGTCTGATCAACGAGGTGGTTCCCCGAGGCGAGACCCTCACGAGGGCGACTGAGATCGCGGGAAGGTTCGATCAAGTTCCTGCAGAAGCCCTTGCGCGGACGAAGGAATTGCTGTCCGAACTCGACGACGGCAGCGTCGACATGCAACGTTGGCGGCGCGTCCGAGCGCAATTGCTCGACTCTGCCGAGCGTCGAAACGCGGTCGCCGCAGCCCGCCGCCAGCACGCCTGAGTCCTGGCTGCCAGGCCTGTGCTCGTACGTTACTTCTCGCAGATTGGCGGTCGTTACCACGATGAACACGACGAACTTGCCGGAACTCCCCCATCTCGTGGACTACGACCTCGGTACTCGAACTGTCGAGTACTCCGAGGCCGACGCCATCCTCTATGCGATAGCTGTAGGGGCCCGCGCCACTGATCTGGACCTCGTGTACGAACGCCGGTTGCGAGTTCTGCCGACCTATGGCCTCGCGCTCGGTCTCTGGGCAGTGGAGGCTGCGGGCAGTCTTGGCGCGTACGACCGACTGCGCTCCCTCCACGCGGCACAGCGACTTGAGGTGCATGCCCCGCTACCTTCCTCATGCACGCTCGAATTGCATGGGCGGGTCGCAGCGGTCTGGGATAAGAAGAAAGCCGCCATCGTCGACATCGAGGTCAGCTGTCCGCAATTCACCGCCGTGTACTCGATCTTGATCCCTGGCGCCGGGGGCTGGGGCGGGGAACGTGGTCCGGCGACCGAGCACCGTCATGAGACGAGGACATCGTGGCGCGGCGAGTACTCGACAAGCCATGAGTTGGCCGTACTATACCGCCTCACCGGCGACCGCCATCCTGTCCACATTGACCCGGAAGTTGCAGCAGAATACGGTTTTGCCAGGCCTATCCTGCACGGACTATGCACTCTTGGAATCGTTGCTCGCATGCTGGCCGAGGCCGCCGAAGCACATCCCTGCGATCTGACCATGATCGAGGCTCGGTTCGCCTCCCCTTTTCTTCCGGGAAGCACGCTACGTCTTGCCGCCGAACCGAATGAGGACCCCATCGGCTTCGAAGCACTCGCTGGTGAAGCCAGGGTGATCAGCCATGGTCGTGCCGCTTTCGGAGGAAGTGCGGATTGACCCGGCCCCATCCATCACGGTTCTCGATCATCGCGAAGCGCGAGCAGGGTCAGGAGAATCAGAATCGAGATCCAGATCAAAGAGGTACACTATGCGAAATCCCAGCATTGGAATTGTTGGCGGCACTGGCCCGCAGGGCAAAGGGCTCGGCTACCGATTTTCCCGAGGAGGCCATCAAGTCATCCTGGGGTCGCGATCCCCGGACAAGGCCTCGCAGGCAGCCGACGAGATCAATTCACGAACAGCTCGCAACCCGGCAGTTTCGGGGTGTACCAATGCGAAAGCGGTCGAAAAGTGCGATGTTGTCCTCATCGCCGTTCCGTGGGACGGTCACGCGGAACTCCTTGAGGAGCTGCGGCAGCAACTGGCCGGCAAGATCGTGATCAGCTGTGTGAATCCACTCGGTTTCGACGAGCAAGGGCCCTATGGACTTGAAGTACCCGAGGGCAGTGCCGCTGAGCAGGCTGCCGTCTTGCTACCGGACAGTCGGGTCGTCGGCGCCTTCCACCATGTATCCGCCGGCACGCTGTGGAGTGAAAAGGCGAGTGCGGGCCACGAGGACGTGCTCGTCTGCGGCGATGACCAGGAAGCCAAACGCGTCACCCAGGAAATCGCCCGGGTCGTGACCGGCAGACCGGGCGTGGACGTCGGACCGCTGCGTCTGGCTCGTCAGCTCGAACCGCTGACCGCGGTGTTGATCTCGATCAACAGCCGCCACAAGGTGCGTTCGGGAATCTCCATCGCCGGCCTTCCAGAAGCAAAACGATCAGCCTGACCCCCTGTGGCGTAGCCGAAGCGAAGACGGAGACCTTCTGCCAGGCACAAACAGACTTGAGGAGATACCAGCCGTGAAGCGCGATTCTCGAGTGACGACCGCCTCGGCAGCCGATCAGCGCAGTGCGCAGCCATCGAGTTCTGCGATGCGGCGCGCACTGCGGCGGGCCGAAAACGCGGCGAACTTGGACGTCATCGAGACCGCAACGCTGCTTGCCGCCCGCGACGAGGACTTGGCGAGACTGCTACGTGTTGCGGCGTCCCGACGCGATGCGCATCTGGAGTCCGAAGGTCGAGCAGGCTTGATCACCTACAGCCCGAAGGTCTTCGTGCCGTTGACCCGGCTGTGTCGCGACCGCTGCCACTACTGCACTTTCGCCACCGTTCCGCACCGACTTCCTGCCGCGTTCCTCGAACGCGAGGAGGTCGTGGAAATCGCCCGAGCCGGCGCCGCACAAGGCTGCCTCGAGGCGCTTTTCACGCTCGGTGACCGCCCAGAGCGACGCTGGCAAGCAGCTCGTGACTGGCTCGGCGCCCGCGGCTACGGCTCCACCATCGACTATCTCCGCGCGTGTGCGGTGGCAGTTCTCGAAGAGACCGGATTGCTCCCGCACCTCAACCCCGGAGTGATGAGTTGGGAGGAACTCGCGCGATGCAGGCCGGTCGCACCGTCGATGGGGATGATGCTGGAGTCGACCTCCACGCGGCTGACCCGCCCCGGCGGTCCCCATCACGGATCGCCGGACAAAGACCCCGTCGCACGGCTGAGGGTGATAGACGATGCGGGCAGGCTCGCGATCCCGTTCACCTCGGGAATCCTCGTCGGTATTGGGGAGGACTTCACCGAACGCGCGGAATCGCTGCTCGCACTGCGGTCGGCGACTCGGCGATACGGCCACCTCCAAGAGGTCATCGTCCAGAATTTCCGCGCCAAGCCGGACACCGCAATGCGCGGCGCACCGGAAGTCGATTTCGACGAGTTCATCGCGGCGGTGGCTGTAGCCCGACTCATTCTGCCACCGGGAGTCAGCATCCAGGCTCCGCCCAACCTCGCCGGGGAAACCGGCGAAGCCAACTGCGACAGCGTCCATCGAGACCAGGCACTGCTGCTGCGCGCCGGAATCGACGACTGGGGCGGTCTCTCGCCGGTTACCCCAGATCACGTCAACCCGGAGCGGCCCTGGCCGGCGCTGGAGAACCTGCGCGAGGTCACCGCCGCGGCAGGATTCAGCCTCTCCCCGAGATTGACCCTCTACCCGCGCTACGCGCAGGCGGGGGCACCATGGATCGACCCGCGCGTGGCTCCCCACGTCGCTGCGTTGGCCGCTCAAAACGGGCTCGCCAACGATGCGCTCCCAGTTGGACGGCCGTGGCAGGAACCCGACGGTGGCTGGGAATCGACCGGACGTACCGACCTGGAAACCACGATCGACACGGTGGGCCGCACCGCCGACCGCCGCAGCGACTTCGATTCCGTCTACGGTGCCTGGGAAGAACTGCGGCCCCAAGCGATCTCCGCATCACCTGAAACGAGACGGCTCGCGCACCTTGCCACGGCAACCGACACGACGGCCTCAGCGGCGCTGCGTCGAGCCGAACTCAAACCGGCCTCGCTTCTGGATCCGTCGCACACTGACGAGGCGATGGCACTGCTGACCGCCGACGGTGACGCCCTCGAAGCGCTGTGCACTCTCGCTGACGGCTATCGTGCCCAGGTGGTAGGAGACAATGTCACCTACGTCGTCAATCGCAACATCAACTTCTCCAACATCTGTTACGTCGGATGCCGGTTCTGCGCGTTCGCGCAGCGCGAGCGTGATGCCGACGCCTTCAGGCTTTCGGCCATAGAGGTCGCCGACCGCGCTGCCGAAGCAGCCGAGCGAGGCGCCACCGAGGTCTGCATGCAAGGCGGCATCGATCCCGCGATGCCTGTGTCGGGTTACCTCGACCTCATCCGTGCAGTCAAGTCAAGAGTCCCGTCGATGCACGTCCACGCTTTCAGCCCCATGGAAGTGGTCACCGCTGCCGCGAAGGCCGGCGTGAGCATCGAGGAATGGCTGACGGGCCTGCGTGAAGCGGGCCTGGATTCCATGCCCGGCACGGCAGCGGAAATCCTGGACGACGACGTGCGATGGATCCTCACCAAGGGCAAACTGCCCGCCTCGACGTGGGTCGAAGTAATCACCACAGCGCATCGGCTCGGCATCCCGTCCAGCTCTACGATGATGTACGGCCACGTGGACCACCCCACCCACTGGCTGGCGCATCTACGGACCCTCGCCGAGGTGCAGGACCTCGCCCACGAGCACGGCAACGCTGGCTTCACCGAGTTCGTCGCACTGCCATTCATACATCGCAATGCGCCCATTTACCTGGGCGGAATTGCGCGCCCGGGGCCAACCGTGCGCGACAACCGCGCGGTGCACGCATTCGCGCGCTTAGCCTTGCACCGCCGCATCGACCACATTCAATGTTCGTGGGTCAAACTCGGCGACGAACTCACCGCCAAGATCCTGCAAGGCGGCGCCGACGATCTCGGCGGCACTCTCATGGAGGAGACCATCAGCCGGATGGCTGGCTCCACACACGGTTCGGCACGCACCGCCGACCAACTCGCCGACATCGCCGCGCGTGCGGGACGGCCTCTCGTTCAGCGCACCACCACTTACTCAACGCCGCCGAACACCGCAGAAATGCCGAAACGGACACCTTGATGTCTCCCAAGGCCCGAAATCAAGGAAGTTCCGACCAGATGACGCCTCCTGATGCCCCCAGCGCACTCGCATCGGTGACCGCGGCGCTTCGATCCGCCGCGACCAGAACGGCCGCGGTGTCGAGACTTCGTCGACGCTGAGAAATTCGGGCTCGGAGTACGGACCGCGGCTTGGTATCAGAGCGCGCGAGACATCCTGGCTCAGGCAAATCCCCGCCTTTGCTGGGAGTGTGCTGGTCCCGGTTGAGTGGCAACGGTTTGGCCGTCCGTTGTGGACACTAGATCATTAAGTTGACTGCTCCTTCTGGAACCACGCCGCGATCTTGGCTCGAGAGGTGAACCCAAGTTTGACAAGAATGTGTTCGACGTGGGCCTCGGCTGTCCTCCGGGCAATCACGAGAGTCTCGGCAATTTCCCTGTTGCTCATGCCTTGTGCGATCAGTTCGGCGATCTCGCGCTCGCGTGGGGTAAGCCGGGCCATGGGCTCAGCCGACAGCACTGCTGTCATTTTAGACGCGCCGAGCACCTCGTCTACGGCCTGTTCCAGCGTCAGGCTCGCGCCTTGGTCAATAGCGTCCTCGTAAGCCCGATCGCCGAGCGCGCGTCGTACCCGATCGGCACACTCGTCGTGATATCGGATGAAGTAAACGAACAACGGCCCACCAGATTCTCGATGGATCGCCTCTGCCATTCCGAACAGTCTGGCCGCTTCCTCGCAACGACCGTCGGTCGCCGCGATCCAGGCTAATGCCTCCAGACAGAGCCCCATGCAGATCTGGTCGCGAAAGTCGCGTTGCAACGCCAAGCTGTTCCGCTCCAACTCTTCGGCCTGTTTGTAGTCACCCTGGCGCCATGCCTCCACACCTAGGCCCCAGAGCGCGTACGACCGGCGCCATTTCTCGCCATGTTCTTCGCAGAGTGCGAGCAGATCTTTCCAGCAAGCCGTGGCTCGATCGGCTTCGCCAAGAAACGACAGGCAAACGCCGAGCAGGGTCAGTGCGTGAGACAAGCGCGGCAAGTCCCGTGTCCGCCGGAATTCGATGATGCCCTGCTCGCACAGCGCGTTTCCATGCTGGAAGTCATGGCGCAACATCGCGACCAATGCCTCGGACAATGTCAGCGCTGGTACGGCAGCGCTTGTTTCAAGTGCACTGGCAAGCTGCCGACCTTTCGCGATGAAACGTGTCGCTGTGTTCACATCGCTCTGCAGAAGTGCCAGGTAGCTCGCAGCCCCAAGATTGTTGAGCCGGAGAATGTTCGTACCGTCGCGCTGTGCGAGCAGCCGATCGAACCACCATCTGCCCTCACTTGTGAAACCGCTTACTCTCCAGTACTCGCGGAGAGCATCGGCCAACCGCATGCCGTTAGGACTCTCACCGTCCTCGGCAAGGCAGAATTCGAGGGCCGCGCGGATGTTGCCATGTTCTCGACGCACTCGGTGGGACCAGTCGGCCTGGTCCGGTTCGAACCAGTGATCCCGCATCTGCTCGGCTAACTGTTGGCACCAGTCACGGTGCCGCCTGCGCCATGTTGTTTCCTGTCCCGTTCGGCGCAGGATCTCTCGACCGTACTGGCGGGTTGTCTCCAACAGACGGTAACGTGCGTGGTCCGGGTCCTTCTCTCTGACCAAAATGGACTTCTCGATCAGCCCGGTGAGCGCGTTCAGTACCTCTGTACTGGTCAGGCTGTCGTCGGCGCAGATCTGCTCGGCTGCCTCCAAATCGAAGCTGCCGGCGAAGACTGAGGATCGTGCCCAGAGGAGCTTTTCCTTCTCGGTACATAGCTCGAAGCTCCAGTCAATGAGCGCGCGAAGAGTTTGTTGACGCGGTAGGGCCGCGCGATCGCCGGACGTGAGCAGCCCGAACCGATCATCCAGGTGACGGAGCACCTGTTCCGGCGAGAGCACGCGGACCTTGTTGGCGGCAAGTTCGATAGCGAGGGGAATTCCGTCGAGCCGTCGGCATATCCCGGAGATGGCTGACGCATTGCGATCGTCGATCGTGAAGTCCGGGACCACCGCCGCCGCACGGTCCACAAACAGTTGCACTGCCGCAAAGTTCATGAATCTGCGCCTGGGAACGGTCGTCTCCGCGTCGGGGAAGGTTAGTGGGGGTACGGGCAGGATATGCTCGCCACTGATCCCGAGCGGTTGTCGGCTGGTGGCCATGACGCGGAGGTTCGGGCAGGCTCGCAGGAGGGTAGCCACGAGGTCGGCGCACCCCGTTATAAGGTGCTCACAATTGTCGAACACAAGGAGAAGGTGCCGGTCTGCTACGTGCTGGGCGAGTGTCTCCGGGGTCCATCGTATGGCTTGATCACGCAGTCCTAGAGCCGTCACGACCGCTTGAGCGAGAAGTCCCGCGTCTTTTAAAGCGGCGAGGTCGACCAGCCAGACCCCGTCCGTAAAGGTGCGGCGCACCTGCCAGGCGACCCGTGTCGCCAAGCGTGTTTTGCCGACGCCTCCGACACCCGTCAATGTGACAACCCTGGAGCTTGACAGCTTGCGCTTGACGTCATTTACCTCCGCCCGACGCGAGACAAAGCTCGTTAGCTCGGCTGACGGCGCGGGAGGAAAGTTGTAGACGGGTGTTGCCGCCACCACGACCGTAGACTAGGCGGGAAAGCCTGCGTTGTCACCCTGGCCCGCGGGGCATCCTGGTTAAGGTCGAACCATTGGTTTCGTTGTGGGCGGTTCGTGGTCGCAATGTGGTCGAGCCACGCGATCGTTTCAGGTGTTGTTCTTGGCCAGGCTGCTTGGCCCAAGGCGTGTGCAAAGTCGATGTGAGGGCTGCGGCGGTTCGTTGACCAGGCATGACGCAAGGCGAGGGCGCGACCTTTGGCCTTCTCCAAGACCCTCTCGTTCAAACTGGCACCGCGAGTCACAGTCAACTCGATCTGCCCCGCCCGCATCGATACGCCCTTGCGGCGGCGAATGGCGGCGACGATGCTCGAGCGACGACGCGCCGATGCGTCGACGCACCGCAAAACTTCACGGCCTTGGGACTAGCCGGGCAGCGGCCCCGATCAACTCGACTTCGGCCCCCGGCGGCCCGACGAGCTGCAGCGCCATCGGGATCCCGTCGCTGCTGGGCACGGGAACTGAGATCGCCGGCAGACCCAGCACACTCCACGGGCTCGTAAGTGCCAGAAGCGCCGTTCGCACGTCAACCGGCGCGCCGCGCACCTCGCCTACACGCTGGTCGATGAGCGGCGGGAGAAGGGGCACTGTCGGCAAAGCGAGCAGATCGAAGCGTCGGAGCAGAGCGAGCGCTCGCTCGCGCACGCGATCGCGTACCGAGAGGGCGACGTCGTATTCGGTCGCGGTCACGGTACCGCCGGCATGGAGGCGGTCGTGCACTTCTGGGTCGTACAACTCGGGCGCGCGACTTAGCCGCTCCGCGTGCTCGGCAAAGGCCTCGCGTCCCTGGATGACACGGTAGGCGGACCGAAGCTCGTCTGCCTCGGGCACGACGACCTCCTCGGCAACAAGGACGTCAGCGAATTCGCGTGCCGCATGTGCGATCTCGGGCGCGGTCGGATGCACGGAGTCGGGCGGGATCCAGCCGACGAGCGGCCGTCGTGTGGGCGTTCGCGCCTCACCGGTCAGCGCGGTCCAGAGCGCGCTCACGTCCTCGGGGAATCTAGCGAGCAGGCCGATGGTGTCGAGGGACGGAGCCAGTGGCAGGACACCGTCGGTGCTGAGAGCGCCGTGAGTCGGCCTTAGCCCGAAAATACCGCAAAACGCCGCCGGGATCCGCGCTGAGCCGCCGGTATCCGTGCCGAGCGCCAGGGGCACGATGCCGGCCGCCACCGCGGCGGCGGAGCCGCTACTCGATCCGCCTGCCATGCGTTCCAGGGCGTGTGGATTGCGTGTGGCTCCGGTGGCGGAGCGATCGCCTGTCGGACCGTTCGCGAACTCGTGCGTCGTGGTCTTGCCGATCACCACTGCGCCCGCGGCGCGTAACCGCCGGACACACTCCGCATCGCGCTGAGCGACGTGAGCAGTCAGATGCCGGGATCCTGCGGTCGTCGGCAAACCCTGCACGTGAATCATGTCCTTCACCGCGATCGGGATGCCGTGTAGCGGACCACGGTCCACGCCGTTAGCCAGCTCTCGGGACGCGACGACCGCTGCGGCGCGAGCGCCCGATTCGTCGAGTGCAACGAAGGCATTAATCGCCGGCTGCCAACGCGTCGCTTCGCCGATCGCGGTTTCCGTGAGGTCGACTGCGGAAAGACGTCCGGACCGCAACGCGGCGGCGAGGCCAGCAACATCAGCGTCAGCGGAATACCCGGGGAGGTGCGGGCTCGGTTCGACTCCCAAGGATGATGGCACGTTAGCTCCTTCGGTGCGCGCGTACGTGGCACGCGACGCGGCGACTGTACTCAGTCGGCTGGATCCTGCGGCACCCCTCCAGGCATCTTCGAGGAGAAATACGTCAGCTGACGGATGTCTCGACTCCCGCAGCGCTTTCTACGATCGGTGAGCGACATTCTGTCGACGTTTACGACGAAGTAGGCGAGGTGAAGGTCCATGGCGAGCATCCAAAAAAATCATGACAATAGAAAGAACACAGCACAGCGGGTCCTGGGGATACTGTTCGCTCTGGTCTATGCGGTGGCCCTCGTGCCCACCGTGTACATCGGCGCCACGCAGAATCACGAACCAATCGCCGGGATCCCGGTGTCGATCTGGTACATGCTCCTGGTGTCAGCGGCAGCGATCGCCTTGACCTACGCCCTGCGGGTCGTCGAGCGCCGGCAGAAAGCGATGGACTGATGCTCATCACGTTTGGCGCACTCGCCTTGTTCTTCGCCCTCATCGTCGTGGTGCTGCACGTCGCCAAGAGTCGGCGGGACGTTTCTACCTTCAGCAACTACGCCGTCGGCGACCGCTCGTTCTCGAGCTGGTTCGTCTCGATGGCCTACACCAACTCATGGTGGCCCGGTTCGACCTTCACCGCAGTGTTCGGCCTGGCTGTCGCGAGCGGAATCATCGGACTGTACTTCCTCGTGTACTCCGTGCTCGGCGTACTGGCGATGTACTTCATCGCCCGACCGGTATGGAAGTGGGGCAAGCAGTTCGACCTGCGTACGCAGTCCGATCTGCTCGCGCTGCGTTACAACAGCCCGAAACTCAAGCTGGTCTCGAGTATCATCAGCGTGATTGCCCTGCTTCCTTGGCTTATCCTCGGCCTGATTGCGATGGGCACCGTCATCCAGTGGGCGTCGCTGGGCAACCTGTCGGCTGCCGAATCGATCCTTATTGGCATCGTCGTGCTTGTGATCCGGCAGTTCTGGACCGTGCAGATGGGCATGCGCGGCCTCATCGTCACAGACATGGTGCAGGGCATCGTCGCGTATGTCGGCGCGGCCGTCTTGTGCCTGGGCCTCCTGATCTTCTACTTCGGCGGGCTGGGCAACCTCAGCCAGCTGACCGAGACACAGCTCAGTCTGCCAGGCTTTGAAGCTCACGAGGGCGGACTGTTCTACTTCGGAATCGTTGCTGCCGGCATCATCGGCTCCCTGTGCTGGCCGATGATCTTCACCCGCATCTACACTGCCGCGAGCGTGCGTGAGGTCAAGAAGGGTTCGCTGCAGACGATGATCATCGGCTTCGTATTCTTCGTCTTGCTGATGCTCGTCGCCCTGTGCGCCGCGCCGCTTCCACTGGCGGCCGAACAGCCCGTGTTGGCCTTCTTCGCCGTAGCCCAGGACGCCGGCGGCATCGCGCTTCTCGCCTGCGCACTGGTCATCGTCTTCGCCGCTGGCATGGGATTCGTTGACGGCGTGACGCAGGCCATCGGCACGCAGTTCGCGAACGACATCGTCGGTGTGATTCGCCCGCTGAAAGACAAGCAGGAGCTCTACCTCGCGAAGGGTGCCATGGCCGGCTTTGCCGTAATCGCCGCGGTCATCGCATACCAGATCTATGACTCGCCGAACCTGGCCGGAGTTACGCAGCTCGCTTATCAGGCGATCATCCAGCTCGCCGTGCCGATTTTCGGTGGGCTCGTCTGGCGTCGAGGAAATCGCGCCGGTGCCATCTCGGGTCTGATTGTTGGAGCCGTTGTCGCACTGGCCCTGACGCTGCCCTATATGGACATCGGCGGCGCCGTGCCTTGGCTCGGCGGACTGGCGTCGGGGCTGGTCGGACTAGCCGCAAACTTGGTCGTCTTCGTGGTCGCGAGTCTGGTGTGGCCCAGCAGCAAAGCTGAGATGAATCGGGTCGACCAGCTCTTCCTTGCGGCCAAGAGCGGTTCCACCCCGCCCTCCGCTTCGGTTCGCGAGCCCGACGCCGTGCCGGACGCCGTTGTGGACGCCGTATGAGCGCCACATCCGCCCCAACCCTCCTTGCCACAACAGAAAGGCACGTCATGAGCAGAGTTGATGAAACCGTCGACGTCCCGCATCTCGGCGGATCGTCGATCGGAGTCACCTTCGGAAGGCCGTACGATCCGACGCTCCCAACGTTGGTGCTGATCAATTCCTACACCACCTCGGCAGAGCTGTACCGGCCCCAGTATGCCGACCCGGATCTCAACGCCGCGGTCAACTTGCTCGCGTTGGAGCCCTACGGGCACGGTCGCACACGGGCCACCTACCCCCACTTCACTTACTGGGATAGCGCAATCGCCAACCTTCAAGTGCTATCTGCGCTGGGCATCGGGGAAGCGTTCGTATTGGGAACTTCTCAGGGCGGATGGATTGCCACTCGCATGGCGCTGCTGGCGCCCGACGTCGTGCAGGGCCTGATCCCACTCGGCACCTCGTTCGATGTCGAAAGCCAGCGCAGCCGAGACCTGGGATGTTGGGATGCCCCCGCATTCTGCACGCCTTTCATCGACGCCTTCACCAAGCCTGTAGACGACGACTGGGTCGTGCCCGACCAGTTCGTTGACGACACCTTTGACGCCGCGCTAGGCGGGCTGTCATCGACGGAGCGCCGGTTCTGGCTCACAACCTACCGACAAAACTTCGCCGGAGACGAAGGCCGCCACCGGCTACGCCTCTGCACGATCAATCTGCGCGATCGCGACGGCCTCTACGGTCGGCTGGACGACGTCACCGCACCGGTGCTGTGGTTGCACGGCTCCGCTGATCAGGTGTACTCGGTCGCGAACGCGCAGGAGGAAATCGGATTGTTCACCCGCTCACTCGACGCCCGCCTCGAAGTGATCCCAGACGGACACCATTTCCTCAGCGCATCCAAGCCGGCCGAAGTGGACAGCGCCATCCTCGACTTCGTAAAGAGGTGGGCATGACCACGGCTTCCCGCACCGCCCGGACCTCTGCACGCCCTGTCTTGACGGACGCCGGCGCCGATCTCCGGTCGCGCGCCAACGAGACCGCGGTATCGGCCATGCTCGCCGTCGATCCGGTGCTCGTTAACGTGGCCCCCGCCCTTGAGGCATTGCCGGGAATGACTCCACGAACGATCCTTACGTCAGGCGCGCCCATGGAATGGCGGGAGTACACCGGAGGTCAGCGGAGGGCAATCCTCGGGGCCGCACTCTTTGAAGGTCTGGCTGAAACCCTCGATGAGGCGGACCGGTTGTTGCACGCTGGCGAAATTCTCGTGCGACCCTGCCATGACCACGGCTGCGTCGGCTCAGTAACTGGCGTCACCTCGGCCTCCATGCCGGTCTTGGTGGTGCAGGATGCGGCATCCGGTCGTCGCGGACATTGCGTCCTGTACGAAGGAAGCGACCGACAGCGGCTCACCTACGGAGTCTGGAATGCCACGGTGCATGACCGGCTGATGTGGATCCGTCGCGTGCTCGCGCCTCGGCTGTCCGCCGCCCTTAGGCAAACGGGTGGTGTGCGGATCAATCCGATCATCCGTCGCGCTCTCGGCATGGGAGACGACCTTCACAGCCGGAATACCGCGGCCACGGCAGTCCTGTTTCAGCAGTTGGTTGACCCCCTCCTCGGGGCCAACGGTGCCGATGCCGACACCCGAGAGGTGCTCGCATTCATCAGTCAGAACGACCTCTTCTTCCTCCACGTCGCCATGGCCACGGGAAAGTGCATCGCCGATGCCGCCACAGGCATCCCGCACAGCAGCATCGTGACGGCCATGGCTCTCAACGAGAAGCAATTTGCCCTACGAACCTCCGGCACAGGCGATAGATGGTTCCGTGCGCCTATCCCTGAGCTCCGAGCGAAGCTGTTCGAGGGACTCCGCGTGGAGGACACTGCGTTCATGGGCGGCGAAAGTCTGATCACTGAAACTGTGGGCCTTGGTGGGCTCGCAGCCGCCGCGGCCTTCTCACTGCAGGACTACAGCGGCGGGTCAGCCGAAGCGATGATGCATATCACCAATGAAATGTATCGCATCACTGCCACGGAACATCCACTATGGAAAGTCCCCTCACTGGGATTTCGAGGCGTCCCATGCGGTATCGATGCCTCGCTGGTGGCCTGGACGGGCATCACGCCCCGTATTCACATGGGTGCCGCCCTGCGCGAGGGCGGTCACGCTGGCGCCGGCCTCCTGATTGCCCCGATCGAACCTTTCCGGGAAGCAGACACCGCGCTCACCGCATGATCACCCCCCGGACAGACGACGGAACACTATTTCGCCCTCTTGGCTCGTTACCCTGCTTCTGTCTCCGGTCCTCCCTGAGGTTTCGCAGTTTTGTGGGGGCGTGCGGCCTGGCGGCGTGATCATGGCCTGGAGATGGGGGAAGCATCGGCGTTTGCTAGTAACCGCCCGTTGTCCGGGGGATTCGCCGATGCTTCCTCTGGAACCGTACCGTGGTGATCGCTGTCTGTGCTGAAGGGAGGAACCGCCGCGCATCCTGTTCGTGCTCGAACCCGATGACGAAGTCGTCAGCCCATCGCACGGTGATCACGTCCCGTGCGCACGGCGGCGTCTCCACCAGTCGGCCCACAGGTCGAGAACGTAGTGCAGGTGAACGTTGGCAAGCAGCGGTGATACCGATGCCCCCTGCGATGACCCTGCCTGGCGTCGCCGACCATTCCCCATTCTCGATGACACCCGCGGCCAACCACTTGTCGATTAACCGCAGGACCCGTGTGTCCACGATCCGGTGCCGCAGAAACCCCGCAGCCAAGCCCGATCAAGCTGGCCGAAGAAATCACGGATGTCAGCGTCCAGCACCCAATTCACCCGCTTCCTGCCGATCCCCCTCGCAAGCGCGTCCAACGCATCATGTGGGGACCGCCCGAGCCGAACCCGTACGAGAAACACCGGAATCGGCCTCGTAGACGGCACCCAGCACCTCGACGACGGCTCCGCTGGACGATCTTGTCCTCCAGCGCGGCGGTGCCCAGCGGCCGTAGTCGCCCGTCCGCCTTCTGGATGTAGGCGCGCCTGCTCGGCTTGGCCCGGTAGCGACTGCTATGCACCCGAGCGTGCAAATCCCGCAGGTTGGTCTCCAGGGCTTGCCCATACTCGGTCCACGTCGCTGCATCCACCCCGGGCGCGGCCCGTTGGCGAATCGCCCACTACGCCCGCCGGAGTCGACCTGGACATGGCAGCAGCGAGGCGAACCGTAACTCCTTGTCCCGTCGTGCCACTTCACGCACACGAGCCAGCTCACTGGACACGTCGGTTCCGGCACTGCGCCCGGCACGTGTTTCGCTGGCCGTGTTCCCCTTGGCCGGCCCCCTTTTCCCCACCTCCACAGCCACCACCATGTTCGGCGGGTTCGCAGGTAATCCCGGTAGGGGCCGCCCTCACGGGCGGCCCGCGGGCAGATCCCGGCGTGCGGAATTAGTGCACCGGGCTCCTGCCTTGGGTTCTGGCGGCGAAGCGCACGCTGGGGTTGGGATGTGCTGTGCGGGCAGGGGTAGCCACCACTTAAAGATCTTTTGGTAATAGGGCGAGTCGCTGCGGGTGATTCCCCGTGCCTGGTGGGACAATCGCGGCGTGCCAGAACCTTCACGATCAGCAGGCGGACACCGTAAATCCCGCAGCAGCAAGAAAGTAGCTGTCCGCCGCGATTTTGAGGCGTTGCGAGAGCGCCGGATGCGGGCAGCGGAGATGTTCAACCGTGGCAAGCGGCAGGTCGATGTGGTGGTGGAATTGGGGGTCTCGGCACAGACCGCCTCCCGGTGGCACCAGGCGTGACGGCCGGTGGCCGGCAGGCATTGGCCGGGGCTGGTCGCGCCGGGCGGATGCCCAAGCTGTCCGACGACCAGGTGGCCGAGGTGGCGGACGCGCTCACCCAGGGACCGCAGGCAGCCGGGTTCGGCACCGACATGTGGACGCTGGCGCGGGTCGCCGACGTGATCGAACACGTGACCGGAGTGCGGTACTCGACCACCCAGACCTGGACGATCCTGCGCGAGCGGCTGGGCTGGAGCAGACAGCGCCCGGCCCGGCGCGCGGTCGAACGCGACGATGAGGCCATCAACAGGTGGGTGAAAAATGAGTGGCCGCGCATAAAAAAGCGCCCGGCGCCGGGGAGCCGTGATCTGCTTTCAGGACGAGAGCGGGTTCTCGCTGCTGCCAGTGGTGAGGGCTACCTGGGCGCCGCGTGGCCAGACCCCGGTGCTGACCCACCGGTTCTCCTGGAAGCGGATGTCGATGGCCGGTGTGCTGGCCTATCAGCCCGACCGCAGCCAGGCCACGTTCGTGTTCCAGACCAAACACGGTGCCTACAACACCGAATCGCTGATCGAGTTCCTCACCGACCTGCGGGAGCATCTGGGCGGGCAACCGGTCACGTTGATCTGGGACGGGCTGCCCGCACATCGGTCGGCGGGCATGACGGCATGGCTGGCCACCCAGCGGCGGTGGTTGCGCGTCGAGCCGTTGCCCGGTTACGCCCATGATCTCAACCCGATGGAAATGGTGTGGGGCAACGTGAAAGCGGTCGAAGGCACGGACCGGATCCGCGGGAGAACTTCCCGCGACGGCGGGACTAGTCACTGTGGACACTCACCGAGCCCTCCAAGCCAGACACTACGCATCGACGAAGTAGCGGCCCTTCCCATCACCGCAGGTTGTGTTGTCCGCACGGCTCGATCAGTGTCGGGTCGGGGGAGGCTGCGGACCGGGGTCCGCTACCTCCGCCCGCCCTGCCGAACCGCTCGTGCAGTTTTCCCGCAAGCGGCTCTCAATGGATGTAGCCCTTCTTGCGGTAGTAGTCACGCATGCTGGGAATCAGTTGCAGAAGGTTGACCAGGCCGTATTCACCGTAAAGGCGTGTCTCTGGCAGCGTTCGCCATCCAGCGTTTCGCCCGTACTTCCTTCACCCCTATAGTGCGGGCTCGGCATCACCTGGATCGGGCCGACCGGTTCGCCATCTTCGGCTACGGCTCGGTGTTTCGCCTCAAACCCTTCAGACCCCACCTCACGATGGGCGCCCTGTCCTGCGCCGCCAGTCAGCACGACACAACAGCCATCAACCACGGCCATCACCTCCACCTCCCAGCAGCGCCCAACGAGGCATTACCCCCGCCTTCGGCTACGGACCCCGCTTGGGGCCGGTCCGGCTGGACTTTCACCAGCAAGCTCTCTGCGCCGCCCGGCGCACACTATTGCCGCCTCCGACGCCCTTCCGGCAGCCACTCACTTCCCGGCGGGGACCGGTTATAGAGCAGCAAGCTTCCGGTGACGTCTTGCACGCAGGTCACCGGGCCGGGGAGGGCCTTTCCAGTTCCCGTCGCCACTATCCGAACGTTCCGAGCCCCTTACGCCGGGGAGTTCCTCGCGTCTGCACCTTCAGGATCTTCGCCGCTTCCATGGCCTTCGCCCCGAGGATCCGGGCTCGGCTCTCCCTCTTTCCGCCTTCCTGCGGGACTTTCACGACGCGGCAGGCTTCGCGTGATGCTACGGACCGCCCGGTTGCTCCCCCTTACAGGGCTTTCGACACTGGGCTTCGCAGCCGAAGGTCACCCCTCGACAACGCCAGTCTGCTACGGGGCCTCCTGACAGTTACCCCGACCGGACTTGCACCGGCAAGCGACGACGAGCACGACCAGCGATCAGCCGTCTACATGACCAACCTCCAGTCTCTGGACGCACAGCCCAGGAAATCGAACGTCTCCGGCTTCGCAAGGCCCTGCTTCCGCCGGTGCGATGCCGCAAAGCGGCAGGATGGGGCAGCGGACTTCTTCCAGCCTGCCGTGGAGCCCGTCGCGGTCCCGCAGGTTCACCGTGCTGACGCGCAGCCGGTGGCGCCCGTCGTCGCCAGCATAGTTCGCGCGGTAGTTAGTGATCCAGAAAGGTGTGGAATCTCAATCGTCTGCTCAATCTTGGTCATGGAGTTGAGCTTAGGTACAACTTCGGCTCGGCGAATCGATCAACTAACGTATCCCAGCGGAACACTCCCGCGCACTTACACTCGACTATCGCGGGAGCAGCGTGTACTTCGTGGAAAGAAACTCGTGGATTCCCTCGAAGCCGCCCTCTCGGCCGATGCCTGATTGCTTGATGCCACCAAATGGAGCCGCAGCGTTCGACACAAGGCCCGTGTTGAGGCCCATCATTCCGGATTCAAGTTTCTCGATCATGCGGTGCCCGCGGTGGATGTTCTCGGTGAACACGTAGCTCACGAGGCCGTACTCGGTGTCGTTCGCGATTTTGACGGCCTCCTCCTCGGTGGAGAATCGGATGATTCCGAGGATCGGCCCGAAGACCTCCTCGCGCATCACCGCGGACTGCGGGCTGAGCTTGTCGAGCACAGTCGGCTGAAAGAAGTTTCCCTTGCCCTCGATCACCTTGCCGCCGATTACGATGGTCGCACCGGTATCTACTGCATCCTTGACGAAGCGAGCGGCCTTGGCGACGGCTCTTTCGTCGACGAGCGCACCGATGTCGTTGCCTTCTTCCGCGCCGCGACCGATCGTCATCGCGGCGACCTTCTCGCCAACGCGACGGGCAAACTCGTCTGCGACTGACTCATGCACCATGATGCGGTTAGCCGCTGTGCACGCCTGACCAATGTTACGGAACTTCGCCAGCAGAACACCCTCGACCGCGCGATCAAGATCAGCGTCCTCGAACACGATGAACGGCGCGTTGCCACCGAGTTCCATCGAGGTACGCAGCAGGTTCGGTGCCGCCGCCTCGAGCAGCAACCTGCCGACCGGGGTGGAACCGGTGAAGCTCAGCTTACGCAGACGTGAATCCGACAGCAGCCGTTGCGATTGTGCGCTGGGATGTGAGGTCGGTACCACGTTCACGACCCCGGCGGGCAGGCCCGCTTCCGCAAGCAGCTGCGCAAAGAAGATCGTGGTCAGCGGAGTGAGTTCAGCTGGTTTGATTACCACGGTGCAGCCCGCGGCAAGCGCCGGGGAAATCTTGCGGGTCGCCATGGCGAGCGGGAAGTTCCACGGGGTGATGAAGTAGCACGGTCCCACCGGAATATGGGAGACGAGCATGGTGCCGCTGCCTTCGGGGTTCTCTCGATAGTCGCCGCGCACACGAACGGCTTCCTCGGAGAACCAGCGGAGGAATTCACCGCCGTAGTTGACCTCGCCGCGCGCCTCGGCGATCGGTTTCCCCATCTCGATGCTCATGAGGAGCGCGAAGTCTTCCTTGTGCGACATCAACAGATCGAACGCACGACGAAGGATGTTCGAGCGCTCACGAGCTGAGGTGGCGGCCCAGCTGTCCTGCGCGGCCACCGCGGCGTCGAGCGCACGTACGGCGTCGGCGACGGTAGCGTCGGCGACCGATGTGATGACCTCCCCGGTCGCGGGATCCAGTACGTCGAACCTCTCCCCCGACTCTGCAGGCTCCCAGGATCCAGCGATGCAGAGACCGTCCTGAATGCGGTCGATCAGCTCCTGCTCATGAGGTTTTAGTGCCATGGTTCTCGTATCCTTTCTGGTCGGGATCAGGCGTTGCCCTTGAGTGCGTTGGCGACAATATGCAAGCCCTCGCGTTGTAGCTCGTTCGAAATCGAGAGCGGCAGCAGGAAACAAATCACGTTTCCTGCACCTGCTCGGTCACGGCCTTGATGACGGCGGGCGCAGCGTTGCCGACGCCAGTCACGGCTGTGCCGGAACCGAAGTCAATAAGTGACTTTCCGTCAGCGTCGACCACGACTTCCCGTTCGCGGCGACAATCGTAATAGGCCGAACGACTCCCACACCGGAGGCAACGGCGGCGTTTTTACGCGCTATGAGGTCCTGCGAGTGGGGCCAGGAACGCTGGTGACGAGCTTGCGTTCTCGCGGTCCGGGCCGCCGAAAACTGTGGTCGCTGACATGGGTTTTCTTTCTAGCGTACCGATTTCACAAGTGCAGGCGCCTTCCCCGCTGGGATAGGCCGGGGCCGACACTCGGCCTCTCGATTGGAGCTGGCATCTGCGTTCGCACGTTTGACGCCAGGAGCACTAGATCCACCGGGGAGGCTCCGGTGCCGCGGAGATTTCGCGGCCCGCGGAATCAACTTCCACAACCCCGTGACGACGTCGGCCAACCGCCCACATCACTAGATCTGGCATGTTGCCAACAACGTTTGTTACGCTGAAGTCATTACCCTGGACTCCAAGAGGTTGTACATCAACTCCGGAGTCGTTGACTCGCGCGTGCAAGACAATGCCGTCCCGACTGGCCCAAGTATTGAGGACATCCTGTAGAATTCGACGTAATGCCGATTCAGGGATATCGTTGGGGCGCGCGCCATTATTGAGATCGAGCGCATGTAACCAAAGCTCACGTGATCTCATCCACACGGTCTCCGATACTGGAATCGTGAGGCCCTGTGCGTTTTTTACCTGATACTCCCAGCGGTCCTCCGCGAGGTCCCGCCACACCTTATCAAGTTGGCCGGCTTCGTCTCCAGATAATTGACGGAGTTCTGGTTCGGAGAGAGTTGCCCCACGGTCAATTTCACTATTACGTGCCTCAGCCGACTCGTACATCGGGTACTCGATGCCGGTCTCCGCCCACGTGACGAGACGGCCGAGCGCGCGAGCGTTATAGCCAACATGTGCGATCACGTGCGCGCGAGTCCATCCAGGAAGGAGTGAGGGCTGCTGCAGCTCGTCGGTACCGAGTTCGCGAAGCTTTTGGTCGAAGAACGCTTGGCCCTGACGCGCATCCGCGAGATCGGTGATGATTTCCGGATCTTGAACCAGCCCCGCCGCTCGATCCGTGTTGATCAATGGCTGTGAAACGTCATTTCGTTCATTCATTGTGAGCTCCTCCGATTTGAGGTGCGAGCACCATGTCAGGGTGTAGGCCGGCGCCGATCGCCCCGCACGGATGCGCAAGGACACGGCAAGGTCCAAAAGGTGGGTGTAAGTTCCTTGCGTCATGACGCATCCAAGGCTGCGGCGGACTTGGCGCGATCCCGCGCGTCGTAGACAGCTCGTCGCCGAGCACGGTCGCCACGATGTCGAGTTCGGCGATGCTCTCTGCGGTCAGTGGCGACGCCGAAAACACGGTGAAGTCGGCTAGCTTTCCACGTCCGAGGGTGCCCTTGTCGCTGATCTGTCCCGTGGCGCGCGCCGCCCACTCTGTGTGCGTGCCCAGTGCCCCTTCAGGCGTGATCGCCTCAGCGGGGGCGAGCGTCGAGCCGGCGCCGGTCCGTCTGTCCACGGCTGATTGCATGCCCTGGCGCAGATTTTCGACGACCGGCAGCCCTGAGGAACCCGCCAGTAGAATGCCAGCGTCAAAGCTTCCTGGATCGCATCTTGACCGGCTGGGGCAACATTGGCTCGCCCTTCGGGTCGGTATCACCGCAGCTGAGACTGGCCTGGGTGGGTTTCGCCAAGCCGCCATCATCGCAAAAGACTTGGCGCGGCTGCTGAAACCCGAGGAGGACGGTGCCATGACCTGGGCGCGTGGCTGGGCAAGGCTTGCCTGACCAACTCTGCGAACGGCAGGAAGTCCGATCCTCTCCGACGTGCACACCGCGTTAGACACCTGCGCAAAGCCGAGCGTGTTCGGCTGGACCAGCCGCCCCCGCCGTTTCGCGGAACTCACGGGGGTCGATCCGACCGTTGCTGAGCAAGCGCCTCGTGCTCGGCTGGGCCTAAACCCCACTGACGAAACATCGCCAGGTACCGAAGCAGCCTGGTTCCGTCCTGCGCTACGGAACGGAACCAGGCCCGGGTTGCGCAGTCATCAGTTGGCGACTATGCAAGTCGTTTCCACGTACTCCTCAACGCCCTACTCACACGCCGACTTCTTGCCAGTCGTAGACCTTGGAGATGATCCGCCACTCGCCCTCGTGCAGGATGAAGGTGAGGTCATCGGTGAACAGCTTGGGCAAGTACGCCGCCTGAACTCGAGCGTGCACAGCCGTCGGACTGGACAGCGTCAGCGACAAGATCCGATCGTGTCGGGCATCGCCGCGACTCTCCGAGGACGGCCGCCCCGCAAGGATTTTGACGTAGTCGGCGACACTGAGCTCGACAAACTTGTTGCCAGTGGCGGAAAAAAGCCGTCCCTGCGGATGGAAGACACTCTCCATCTTGGGGCCGTCGCCAAAATGCAGCGCATCGAAGTACTGGGCCAACACATTTTCCACTGCCCGCAATTCCTCAGACATCATGCTCCTTCACTGTGAATGGACCTGCCGCGAATGTGGCCAGATGGCCGCGTCCACACACCGCACGTTAGCTATGCCCGCATCTCCGCCGCCATACGTCAATCAACGGACTTTGCACGGCAATGATCTGGATCACGGCACGACAAACGGCTCCGGGTGCAGGAATCGCTTCACGACATTGCGCACCAGCTGCGAGATGTTGTTGTCGTAATCGGCGTGCGACAGGCTCCCGGAGAAGGCGATCGAACTGGCGGAAAACACCGCTCCCCCGCTAGGTGTTTCGAAGAAGGTCATATCGGCGCGGACGAGGTCGGAGGTCGTGCCGGTATAAGTTGGGGCATTGACCAGGATCTCGTCGTTGGTCACCATATAAACATCGGAGTGCCCGGCTGAACTCGCCACGACCAGCGCATGCGCGGGTGTACCGAGCAAGGGATCGACACGGTCCAGCTCCAAGCCCGCAGCGCCGCCGCCGATCAGACCGAAATCTCCGAGGACCTCGTCGTCAATGCCCTCGAACATGAACGCCACACGCGGATCGCAACTCTCCGGCCGCCGGTAATAGGGTGACGAGACGTCAAAGCCCTGAGCAGTAAACCCCGTCCCTAGTAACTGCTGTGGAGTCTTGCCGGAGTTACGCCACAGTCCGCTGTACTCGCCAGTGAACGCCGTGTAGTACTCCCCCGGCTGCGCTGCCCAGGCTCGCACGCCGTTCTCGGCCTTCCGCACTTCCATGACGCCAGGAAGGCTCGCGCTGAACGCGACCCGCCAGTAGAAACCGTTGCCGCCCATATAGATCAGCCGGCCCGAGGCATTTAGATACTCTTCGAAGCTCTGCCGCATCCGTGTCGAAATGTATTCCGGATGAGTGCCGGTCATGACCACGGGGTACGGGGCCAACGCGGCCAGGCCGTCCCGGTGAATGTCCTCGTCGGTGATGACGTCGTAGTCGATGGCGTTCGCCTCGAGCCAGTCCACGATATGGGTGTCGGCATTGAACTGCCACAGTGAGGATTGGTTTCCCCCAAGCCAGGATGCGTACTTCGGGCGCATGTTCAGGATCGGTCGCAGGCGGGAGGAATAACAGACTCCGCTCCCGTCGGAGTGCGTGTCGTAAGTCGAGCTACCGTATTCCCGATGCTCAGCCAAAAAAAGGTCGTTGTCATCGAACAGATGCAGTTTGTCGGTGAGCAGCTGGGTCAACTGTCCATCGGTGGCCATGTGTTCATTCGCGTAGGCAAGATAACTGGCGGTCGGCGCGACGAAGAGCAATCTGGCCCCCTGTTTCGGCTTCTTGGCCCTGACCACGAAGGGGACGTAGTCCTCGACCTCTCCGTGCCAGATGTGGACCGCGTAGAAGCCGCTGCGCAGGTTTGCTGGCAGCTCGACGGTGAAGTCCACGTCCCAAGCCGCGTCGTAGAGATCGTCGTCGTGGAAATGAATGGCGCCGTACTCGTGCGGCCGATGCCGCCAGGACATCTCCTCACCGGACCAGTTCGCACCGGTGACGCCCCGCACCGGGAGCTGGATCAGTTCGCCGTGGAGCTGGTTGGGCGAAACGTCGAGGATTGTCGTGCCCGGAATGTCGACCGAGAAATCCCAGATGGCCAGCGCGGTCGAACGTGCGGCCGACGAGGGCGTGACCTCTGCCAACTCCTGCATCTCAACGAAGTTCAGCGCGCGAGCAGCCAGCCGGGGGCGCTCAAGCTTCCCATTGAAGTGAGCATTACCTACTGTGTTTCCGCGTACCGTGCCGGCGTAGTCGGCGGCGAACATCAGCGGCACTTCGCTGCCGGTATCCATCGCAGCAGGTCGGTCCGCAGTCACGGTCACCGAACTCGTGTGTTGCTCCGGCAGGGCCGGCGAGACAGCCAACTGGTGCAGGGACAGTTCGCGAGTCTCCGCGTCGTAGGAGGCCCCGACCAAGTACCACTGGCGGGCAAGTAAGGGGACACCGGTTGAGACGATGATCGGCGCACCATCAGTCGAGCCGACAGTGAACGCTAAAGCACCCGCTTCGTCTATACCCAGCCGATATCCTCGCCTTGTTCCACTGTGGAAGCGGCCGATGATCGTCTGATCGCCCTTGTCGGGCGTCGTCGGCCAGATAAAGGCCTGAACCGAAAAGGAGTCCGGCAGCTCCACTATGGAGTTTGCGGCGACTACCCCGAAAGAACCGGCATGGATGGTCTGATTACGCGCTACACCGCTAATCGACGCAATCGAGCTGATCCGCTCGGTCTTGAAGCCGGGCCCGTCCGGATTGACGTCGCCGTTGATGATCCTGACGATCTCGGCCGTGTAAGCCTCAACTCCCTCGCAGCTGAGCATCACATTGATCGATTCTCCGGGCAGCACGCTGATCTGGTCGGCGTAGCCGGCAATGTGCTGATCCATGATGCCGCTCCTCACTGTCCCTCGCGATCGAGTTCTTCGCCGAAGAACTGGCTCCACCGGCGGCAGAAGACCTCCCACTCGGCCTCGGCTCTGCTGTGAAAGTGCTGATCGGGCAGGACGGTGATGCCCTTGTCACGACGGCCCGAGAGCTGAGCCAGCAGCAGGGTTCCGTTCTGCTTGCCGCGAACGAGGGCGTACTTGCCCTCAAGTGGCGAGCCTCGGAACAGGTAGAGCAGTCGTTGTAGTGCCGGTGAGTGGCGTCCCAGGGGATCAGTTCGGAACTCCTCTGCAAGCGTCCGCGGCGGTGGTTGAATCATTTTTGCTCCTCGAGTACATGTATTGCGGGTGAAGCTCCGCCTGACTGACTTCGGTTTCGCCCGTCGGTAGCTTGCTCCAGAATGGGCAGATCAGGGCTTCAACGGTCAGTTGGCGCAAGGGACGCAACTGCCTGTTCGATCGGAGTGTCGCCAGCCCCTAGCTCGAGCACCCGATGGACGACATCGTTTCGGTTAGCAAGTCCGACCAGCACGGTCGCGACGTCGTCCCGGGAGACCGGACCCCGGGGTACGGCATCGGCCAGGGTGACGTGTCCGGTGCCTGGTTCCTCGGTGAGTTGGCCTGGGCGGAGGATCAGCCAGGGTTGCTGCCGCGCCCGCAAGTCCTCTTCCGCAGCGAGTTTGGCGCGAAGATAGTCCGCGAAGGGCAGCGAGATCTCTTCCGGTTCAGCTCCATCGCGCACCAGATCCACGCGCATGGCCGAGACGAGGAGCAGTTGGTCAACCTTGGCGGCGGCGCTGGCGTCGGCCACCAGACTCACGCCGCGTCGATCCACTGCGTCCTTACGCTCCCAACTGCTTCCGCCGCCAGCGCCGGCAGTGAAGATCACGGTCCGTGCCCCGGCAACGATCTCGGTGAACTCCGCGACCGTTGCGGACTCGAGATCAGCTACGACCGGCTCCACCCCGATCCGCGCGAGATCAGCTGCCTGGTCAGCCTGCCGGATCACGCCGCGCACCCAGTCTCCCCGTGCAGCCAGCAGGGCACCCACGCGCAAGCCAATGCCGCCATGGGCGCCGACGATCACGGTCAACGCACGTCGTCCAGGGACCGCGTCACCATGGAGACCGGGATCAGTCACGTTCGACATCGGTGTCACTCCTTTTCATTCATTTCGCCTCAAGCCAACCGAGATCAGTTCCATGACCGATGAGTCGGCGAGGGTGCCGGGTCGCCAATCTCGCTCCCTTCGGCGAAATCGCGCAGTAGACGGCGTATGAGCTTGCCGGAACAGGTCTTGGGTAGTTCGAGTACGATCATGATGGGATGTGGGGTGGCGATCGGGCCGATCTGTTTGCGGACGCGCTGACGTAACTCCTGGACAAAATTCTGGCCGCCGTCGCCTGACTCGTCGTCGCGCAGGATCACGAATGCACACCGGCGCGGCACGGACTCGGCGCTGAAGCCTGCGGTCGACTATTTAGGCACTGAAGACCAGCACGGTGGAGAAGGTTTCGTCGTCCGGGGCACCGGGCAGGACGTTGCCTGCAACGACGGCGTGGACGTGTGGTGGCGCCAAATAGTCGACGGCGCGTCGGCCGAACACACGCCGGAGCCGTTCGACGCACAGCACCCGTTGTACGTGATGTACACCTCCGGCTCGACCGGCAAGCCGAAGGAAATCCTGCACACCACTGGCGGTTACTCGACCGGGTCGGCGTTCACGCACTGGGCGGTCTTCGACCTAAAGCCGCCTGCAGGTCGGTGTAGGTCAGATCGCGGGTGTCGCCCTCCGGCTCACCCACCCGGTGGAACGCGATCTTATTCCCGCGTCCAGACTCGACGTTCCGGTCCACGCAGTTGCACGCCGCGTTCAGCGTCGCGCCCATGAACCCCTTCACGAACTGCGGGTTACTCACGCCCAGCACCCTGTCCCACTTCTGCGCCCAGGACAGCCGCTCGGCCTGCTCGGCCCCAGAACTCCTCCCGATGCTTGGTGACATGTTCGTAGGCGTCCGCGGTCAGGTTCGCGCTTGCCGCCAGCTCAGCCGGCGGCTCGAAGCGACGGCCCCCGTGCAACAGGCTCGACAGACTCTGCTCCGGTAGTGCAGTTCGTGCGCTCAAGTCGGATCCCTTCCCTGGACTCTGAACATGTCCAGACGTGCAGGCGATGGCAGTGGAGGCCGCAGCAGGATCGATCGCAGCGACGGCCTCCACCTTTCAGGCGGCTACGGGGCACCGGGAGCGCTGCCCGCCGACGTCACGGCGGAAGGCGTCGCTTCCACCACGACGCGACCGGATCGCGCGTGTTCGAATAGCTCATTGACACGCGTCCGCTCGGCTTGCGAGGTCGGCACCAGGTAGCTGCACAGGACGTATAGGACCAGGTTCGCGGCGAGGCCCACGAGGCCAGAGCCGACGCCCGCCAGCCAAGGAATCGCGCCCGCCTCGCTGAAGTACGTAATGCTGAGACCGATGGCGACCGCCGTCCCCACCATCATCCCGGCGATCGCAGCCACACTGTTTCCGCGTCGCCAGAAAAGACCTGCGAAAAGCGGGACCGCGATCTGGATAATCGCCTGGTAAGAGAGCTGGGCGAGGTCGATGAGGTGGGACCAAGAGTAGGTCTGGTAGGCCACAATCGCGGCGAGGAGGACGTAAACCGCCATCGCGGACTTCGCGATCACAATCTCCTGCTTGTCGCGGAGTGGGCGCATGATGCCGATGATGTCGTTGGCCATCTGGGTACCGAGGGACTGAACGACTCCATCTACGAAACCCATCGCAGCGGCAAATACGATCAGCACGGCGGCAGCGAGGAGCCAGGTGCCGCCCGCATCCTCCGCGATGGAGAACCAGGCCGCTTCCGGGTTGCCGGCCGCGATGGCGAGTGGGATCGCCGCCATCGCGACGAGAGTCATCAGCCCGTAGAAGAGCAGGGTGATCACCATCGTCTGGATGACGCCCTTCTTGACCTGTCGGACACTTCCGGCCGTGTAGATGCGGGTCATGATGTTGGGCCAGCACAGGCTGCCGATGATCCCCGCAGCGACGATGCCGAAGTAGAACCAGCCGCCAACGGTCGAGTCGAAGTCCGGCAGGGTTAACTTCGCTGCCGGCAACTCACCCACACCACTGAGGCCGTGGAAGTAGAACATGATCAGCCCGAGGCTGAGCAGGGCCGAGCCGACGTAAGCGACGATGCCTTGGACCATGTCGGAGATAATCAAGCCGCGCATGCCCATCTGGATCGTCCAGAACTGACGAATCGCGATCAGGCCGACGCCCACCACGATGCAGGTCGTCAGGGGGATCCTCCCGAACGATGCCCACGAAATGACCGCGCCCATCGCCTGCAGGCCAAGGACCAGCCACGGAAAAAGTGCGAGTGAACTGATAATGCTGGAAAGCGGCTTGATGGCCCGCTTGTTGTAGCGGAGGACGAGCAGGTCGGACTGGGTACGCAGATCGAACTTCTTACCCCACTTCCACACCGGCCGCGCCATAAAGTACATCGCCATGACGCCTAGAACTGTGTAGACGAGTGCGTACAGTCCGAGGACGCCGGAGGTGACCCCTAATCCGAAGAACACGGTGAACGTTGCGCCGGGCCACCACGAGTTCGTGTAGGCCATGGCGACGAACCAGCTGCTGAACGACCGCTCGCCGACCGCGTAGTGGCTAAATGTGGAAAGGTCCTGCCGCTTCTTGGAGACATGCAGTACAACGATGATCACCGCAAAGAACGCTGCAAGAACCATGAATGTGATAACCATCAGTCCAGCTCCCCACGTGCGGATTCGTAGACGTACAGCACGGCACAAAGGCCAAGGGCGAAGAGACAGACGAAGAACAGGTACCACACCGAGATCGGCAGTCCGAGGACAACATCGTGAAGTTTTGTCATACCGATGTAGACCGGCGGGAGAAGCGCCAGGAGATACGCGGCGGCGAAGAGAACACCGAACACGCGTCGAGCACCAGAGCTTGACGCGTCGACATTAACACGCCTGGTTTCTGACATTCTCTACTCCTTAGGCTCGGGTTAACCTGGCGGATGTAGTGACCCTATTCACCGGCCACCTCAGGGGCATCCGTCAACCGACGTATCAGAAGGAGGTTGGAGCGACGGCCACACAGACACAGCGCGGCCCTGGCCTCGACGGGTCGACATCCCTTGGCGAGCAGGTCACCGGCGTGAAGGTCAGAGTCCGCTGCCGAGCGCTTCCTCGATGAGCAGCAGGTCCGCACTGACCGCGATCGCCGCGAGCTGCGCCCGCGACTGGCATCCGAGCTTGCTCAGGATATGCTCGACGTGCGTCGACACCGTTCTCGGACTGATGTAGAGTTGCGCCGCAATATTCGGGTTCGAGTAGCCCTCGGCTATCAGGTGGAGGATCTGCGCCTCACGCTGGCTCAGACCGAACGGCCAACGAATCTGCCGTTCAACGACGAGACTCAGCTGACCGCGACAGGGAATGGTCTCAACCCGGTGACAGCCGCCCTCCGCGTCTGCCCAGAGATACCGTCTACGACCAAGCAAGTTCGCATGCCGCGCGAGCAGCATCCTCAGGCGGCTTCCGTCCGAAAGCACGGGACCGGCTGACCGGCCCGGCATGTCGGCAACCTTCCCGTCTCTCGAGACGAGAACGGCGTGCGCATCGGGCCCCAGCCGGTCGACTCCCCTATGCGCGGTGCGAAGCAGGTCACAGGCGGTGGCAAGCAGCGGGCGGAACCTCTCGATGGTATTGCGCGCCTCATCACTGGCGGCCTTGGCGTTCGCCCAGCTGACGTGCAAGGCACCTGTGTATCGGCCATCGGGAAGGCGCAGGCACATGGTGGCGCCTTCCTTGAAGCCTGCGGGGATCAGTACTTCCTCCGCGGAGTAGGTACTCGCGAATGCGACGTGCCAGTCGCGAGCCAGGTCAGACCACCGCAGCGCGCGGGAAACGCGCGTGTGCAGTAGCTGAAACCCGGGGTTCTGCGCTACGAAAGCATCGTTCATGTGGTCCTGGACCTCGGGCGAGTAGCCCTCGCTCGCGAGCGTGACATGACGGTGAGTTCCCGACCCGGCATCCCATGCAGACAAGGCGTACCCATCCCACGGAATCAACTCGCGCAGCACATGCATCGCCGTCAGTGCACGCACTCGCACGTCGTCGTGGTCGACGGCACGTTCCGAGTCTCCTTCAGCCATCGCCGGCAGAATGGCTTCAATCTGCATGGTGCCCCTAGGAACAGCGTCAACACGTCGGGGAACAACTGATGTTCCGAGACCTAACCGTACGTGATCGATTCTGGGCTTCTCAGGCCAATTATCCCATCCAGCTCACGACCTGGGTAGGTCTCGCGTTTTGGAATCATGCCAGGCGCCTTCACACGTCGACTGAGCCTTGAGAGCAGTCACGGAGCGGGTACGCATAATTACGAGAACCTCGGCGCACCTCCAGTCCTGGGCGCGCCCGCGAGTTGCTCCGTGCAGGTCAACAGCCATCGGCGTATGACGGGCTTACCGTCCGGCGTGATCGCGTCTCCTGCTGGTCCGCTTTGTCAACTCACTGCCGCCCACGTCTTCGCTGCCCTGCAACGCTCGCCGATGACCGACCGCGAGAAAGACCGGAAATCTCACCCTCCGTCACCAACTCGCCACCATGCACCATGATCGGTACCCGGGAAACCTGAAGCAGACCAACGTGAGTCGGGTAGCCTGGAGGAACTTCCCCTCCCGGTCGGGTAGGACCGCCGCATTGCTGCGGCGGTCCCGCTGAGAACCATGCATGTGACTCGTCGCCGCACACGGCTCAAGCAAGCCGCGAGGGCAAGCTGGTGGGCTGACGTCGACCACGGCCCGGACGAACAGCTTGCCCTCCGGGTCGGCAGCCCGTTGCCGCCACGGGGGTTACGCCGGTTTCGTTTCGGGGTTGCTTGTCCCGGTCGGCTGGGGCCGGGACGGGGATGTCCCTACGGGATCGACGGGTTCACCCGGCTGCCTTACTTGGAGACGAAGCAGCCTCGTGCCCGCACATGCTCCCCGGCCCTGCACTCGGTCAACCCAGGTGGCCTACGATCCTCTCGCTGCGGCGTCCCCAGCTAACGCAACGGCGTTGACCTGAAGTTTCTTGCGTTCATCGGCGAGGCGGCGGTCGATGGTGGCCGCCGAGATCCCAGCCAACTGGTCAGCCACCGCGTCGGTGATGGTCAGCTCACCGCAGGCCCGTAGCCGGTCGACGATCTCCGGCAGGAACGGTGCCATGCGCTTACCCGCCGGACCGCCCATCACCGCCCAGCAGAACGTCAACGCCGCGATCACCTCCGGCCCGTACACCGGTTGGCATGATTTCCGTTGCCGAACAACGTGTTTCGGGCGCAATGCCGCCGCAACGCCTTGCGGGTCACGGTGACACGCGGTCAACGCGCACAACTCGTCCGAGATCGCGGCCTTGCCGGTCTTGGATGCTGACCGGTAGCGCGTGGCGCTCTGCCTGATCACCGCCTGACGCTGACCCATCGTCAATCCCATCAGCGCGATGAGCCACCCCTACCACCGCAGATCGGCGACACGCCGGTACGCGGGCATCCGTCCGCGAAGCACCGACTCCACGCGGGCCTTTTTATGAGCCAACGCGTGACATTGACTTGACCACGCCCTTCAGTATTATGGAATTTTGAACTTGATTTTCTGGTGGTTTTGATGGTCAGTGTGTCGGGCGGTCTGCCGGGGGAACTGACGAGCTTTGTGGGCCGACGGCAGGCTGTGGCGGATGTTAAGCGATTGATGTCGGCGTCGCGATTGGTGACGTTGACTGGTGTTGGCGGCGTGGGTAAGTCGCGGCTCGCGTTGCGGGTAGCTCGGGATGTTCGGCGGGCTTTCCCGCAAGGCGTGTGGCTGATCGAGTTGGCGAAGCTGCAGGACCCATCGTTGTTGTGTCACGCTCTATTTGAGGCATTGGAGTTGCGTAACCAGTCGACGCGCGCGTTGGACGCGGTGCTGATCGAGTACTTGGCGGATAAGCGTCTGCTTCTCGTTTTGGATAACTGCGAGCATCTGCTCGATGCCTGCAGCGAGCTCGTCAGCAGGCTGCTGCCCGCTGCCCCCGGCGTGCGATTTTTGGTCACCAGCCGGCAGTCACTGGGTGTGGCGGGCGAGCACGTGTGGCCGGTGCCGTCCTTGTCGGTACCCGATGTGACCAGCACGAAAAACAATGGCGAATTGACTGTCAACATCCCACGGCAGGGCCCACAGTACGAGTCGCTGGCATTGTTTGAGGAACGTGCTACCGCGGTGCTGCCCGGTTTCCAGCTGAGTGGGGATAACGAGGTTGCCGTGACGCGGCTGTGCCAGCGGTTGGATGGTTTGCCATTGGCTATCGAGTTGGCGGCCGTGCAGATGCAGGTGTTGTCGGTAGAGGAAATTCTGGCCCGATTGGAGGACCGGTACCGACTACTGACGGGCGGCAATCGAGGCGCTTTGCCTCGCCACCAGACGTTGCGGGCAGCAGTGGAGTGGAGTTTCGATCTATGCTCGGAGCAGGAGCGGGTCTTGTGGGCGCGGTTGTCGGTGTTCGCCGGGGGATTCGATCTGCAGGCCGCGGAAAGCGTCTGCGCGGATGAGGGGATGAACGCGCAGGACGTGTTCACCGGAGTGGCGGGGCTGGTGCAAAAGTCGGTTCTTACTCGCTACGAGGGAATAGGCTCTCGGGCACGGTATCGGATGTTGGAGACGATTCGACAGTTCGGACGTGAGCGGCTTGCCGACAGCGGCAAGGAACTGGAAGTGCGCCGCCAACACCGGGATCATTATTTTCGTTTCGCGGAGCAGCTTTACGCCGGTTGCTTCGGCCCCGATCAGAAGAAGTGGGCCCAACGTCTCAGACTCGATAGAGCTAACCTTTGGAGGGCACTCGACTTTTGCCTGACTGAACCGGGCGAATCTCGCGCCGCGATACGCATGGCAGTGGCGCTGTGGTATTATTGGGTCGCGTGCGGTTGCCTGCGTGACGGACGTTACTGGCTGGGACGAGCACTCGCGAAACATGCGCAGCCCGACCGGGACCGCGCCTGGGCGCTCTGCATTGATGGCTATATTGCGGGCCTGCAAGGGGACATCACACAGAGCATCGTGCTTCTCGACGAGAGTTGTGCACTAGCGCGCCAGAGCGGCGACGAACGGGTGTTGGCGCATGCGAAGCAGTTCTTGGGCATGACCTACCTGTTCAAAGGTGATCTCGCGAGTGCGACGATGATGTGGGACCGGTCACTCGCCGAGCATCGGGCGTTGAACGAACTGAACTGCCTTACCGGTATTGCGTACCCTCACCGATCATTGGCCGCCGCCTGCCGAGGAGATCTCGACAGTGCTACCGATATCTTCCGCGAGTGCCAGAAATTCTGCGCAGCCCATGGCGAGCAATGGGTAATGTCCTGGGCTCTGTGGGCGATTTCCTTTGCTCGGTTGATCGACGGCGACCTCAGCGAAGCACGCGCACGCATACGGGAGGCGCTTGGGATCATGCACAATCTCGATGATCTGTTGGGCCAGCCGTCTTGTCTCGACGTGGCGGCCGTGATCAGCGGTGCTGAAGGCGACGTCACACAGGCTGCGCGGCTGCTTGGAGCAAGCGACGCGATGTGGCGGCCGATCGGTAACCCTCGGTTCGGCTTCTACGCCTTTAATGAGCTATACGCGGAAGCTG